>CALRVU010000066.1:0-9848 GCA_943371685.1 Bordetella parapertussis
TGTCGCTGCTGTTCGCCGCCTTGCTGCTGGATCACTATGTCAGCCCCTGGATCGCGAAGCTTTGACAGGACATGCTCATGAAAAGACGAACGTTGTTGCTCAGCAGCTTGGCGCCCTTGGCCCTGGTGGCTACGCTGGCCGCCTGCTCACCGGCCGGTCCGGCCAGTTTCAAGGGCATCGACATCACCGGGGCCGAGTACGCCAAGGAGCTCAAGCTGGCGGACGTCGACGGCCGCGAGCGCAGCCTGGCTGACTTCAAGGGCAAGGTGGTGGTGGTGTTCTTCGGCTATGTCCAGTGCCCCGACGTCTGCCCCACCACCCTGACCGAACTGGCTGCGATCAAGCAGCAGCTGGGTGTCCAGGGCAAAGACGTGCAGTCGGTGTTCGTGACGGTGGATCCAGAGCGGGACACCGCCGAAGTGCTCAAGGCCTACATGGCGAACTTCGGGCCGGACTTTGTGGCGCTGCGCGGCACGCCTGAGCAAACGCAAGCGGCCGCCAAGGCGTTCAAGGTGTTCTATGCCAAGGTGCCCGGCAAGACGGAGTCCAGCTACACCGTGGATCACACGGCCGGCTCCTACCTGTTCGACAAGGCCGGCCGGGTGCGCGTGTTCAGCCGCTACGGCAGCGGTGCCGAGGCCTTGACGCAAGATCTGAAGACCCTGCTCGCCGAGCCGGTCTGAGCGGCTGAGACGGCCCTGCGTGGCAGGGCCTCAGGGCCTCAGGCCGTTCAGGCCACTTCCAGCGTCTTGCGCATCTTCTTCAGCGCAGCCACCTCGATCTGGCGGATGCGCTCGGCGCTGACACCGTACTCGGCCGCCAGCTCGTGCAGGGTCATCCCGCCGGACGAGTCGTCATTGACCTTGAGCCAGCGCTCCTCGACGATGCGCCGGCTGCGCTCATCAAGCGTGTTCAGTGCCAGCATGATGCCGTCGCTGCTCTGGGCGTCGCGGCTGCGTGCTTCCAGCACCCGGGTCGGCTCCTGGCTGTCATCGGCCAGGTAGGCGATCGGTGCGTAGCTTTCCTCGCCGTCGTCGGTTTGCGGCTCCAGTGCCACATCGCCGCCCGACAGCCGGGTCTCCATCTCAACGACCTCTTCGGGCTTGACATTCAGCTCGGTGGCCATGCGCTGCACCTCATCCGGCGTCAGCGTGTTGCGATGGGTCTCGGAGCCGGGTGCATGGCCCTTCATGCCTTGCTTCATGGAGCGCAGGTTGAAGAACAACTTGCGCTGAGCCTTGGTGGTGGCCACCTTGACCATGCGCCAGTTCTTCAGGATGTATTCGTGGATCTCGGCCTTGATCCAGTGCATGGCGTAGCTGACCAGCCGCACGCCTTGCTCAGGATCGAATCGCTTGACGGCCTTCATCAGACCGACGTTGCCCTCCTGGATCAGGTCGCCTTGCGGCAGGCCATAGCCCAGGTACTGGCGCGAGATCGAGACCACCAGACGCAGGTGGGACAGCACCAGGCGCCCGGCGGCCTGGATGTCTTCGTCATCACGCAACTTGCGGGCAAACGCCGATTCTTCCTCGGGCGTCAGCAGCGGAATGCGGTTCACGGCAGAGATGTAGGCATCCAGGTTGCCCATCGGCGGAACCAGTGCCCAAGGGTCACGCAGTGCCAGAGCCTGAGAAGCAGAAGTGGTGGTGTTCATGCCAGTGTCGGAGCGGTATCGAACCGAGAAGTTCCCAGAATATTAGCACTCTTGATTGGTGAGTGCTAATGATGGAACTCTCACCAGATCGGTCTGAACCCGTGTTCAGAACTTGCGCACCTTTGAATGGTTCGCGACAAACTGGCCGGCGCTGCGCGACACTCGGGACCCCGCATTCCGTCCTGCCTGGCGCCCCCGTGCACACAAGCCCTCCATCGCATTCCCTCACCACCCTGCCCAACGGCCTGCGCGTGCTCAGCGTGGCCATGCCCTGGCGGCAGACGGTGTCGCTCAGCGTGTTCATCCGCACCGGCAGCCTGCACGAGTCGCGCCGCCTGGCCGGCATCAGCCATGTGGTCGAGCACATGGCCTTCAAGGGCACCAGCAGCCGCGACTGCCAGCGCATCAACCTGGACGCCGAGCGGCTGGGCGCTGAGGTCAATGCGCATACCGACAAGGACCACACCGCGTTCCACATCGAGGGTCTGGCCCGCGACCTGCCGCGCTTTGTGCCCTTGCTGGCCGACATCGTGCTCAATCCGACCTTTCCGGCCGATGAGCTGGAGCGCGAGCGCCAGGTCATCCTGCATGAGCTGACCGAGGTGGACGAAGACCCTGCGGCCATGGCCTTCCAGGCCTTTGACCGGGCCTGCTATGGAGACAGTCAGGCCGCAGGCCGGCCGGTGATCGGCCTGCGCAGCAACATCGAGCGCCTGGACCGCGCCGATCTGCTGGCCTATGTGCAAGCCCAGTACGGCGCGGCCAATGTGGTGGTGGCCGCGGCTGGCCCGGTGGATCACGACGCTTTCGCCCGCAGCGTCGAGGCTTCGTTTGGCGCCATGCCGGCCGGCCAGCCCAATCCAGTGGCCCGGCCGCAGTGGCTGGGCGGCTTGCGCCAACGCCGGCTGGCTGGCAGCTCGCAATGCCAGGCGGTGCTGGGTTTCGAGATCCCCAGCCTGGCCGATGAGGCCCACCTGGCACCGGTGCTGGCGGCCGCCCTGCTGGGCGAGGGCATGAGCTCGCCCCTGCTCGACGAGATCCGCGAGCGCCGTGGTCTGGCCTATCACGTGGGTTGTGCCGCCGATGTGCTGCCGCTGTCCGGCCAGTTCGTCATTGACGCGGCGACCACACCCGAGCAGGCTGAGGAGCTGTTCGTGGAAGTGGCCCGCCTGCTGCACCACCAGGCCCAGGCTGGCCCAGACACCGTGGGCCTGGCCCGCGCCCGCAAGCAGCTGGAGGTGCGCACCTTGCGCGGCCTGGAGCAGCCGGCGCGCCGGCTGGAGGCGGCCGTGCAAGACGTCTACACCTTTGGCCGGCTGCGCGATCCGGCCGAGTGGCTGGACCGCCTGCAGGCCGTCAGCGCCGAGCAGGTGCAGGCGGTGTTCGCCGGTTTGCTGGTCCGGCCGTCGGCCGTGGGCCTGGCGGGGCAGGTGCCCATGCGCCTGCGGGCACGGCTGGCCGATCTGATGGCCGACGGCTGGGCCGTACGGGCTTGAATCGGACCTGCCCGCGGTGCTGATGCGCCTGGCCTTGCGCTGGCGCAAGCCGGTGCCAATGGCAGACAGACGGGCTTCACATGCGGACACCACACTCGGCTCATTCCCACGGATGAACGAGTTGCAAAGTGAAAACCATCACCAAGGCCTTCTGGGCCTTCAGCCTGGCGCTGCTGGGTTTGTGGCTGTGGGCTGATCCGCTGCCGGGGCTCCTGGCCGGTCCGGTGGCCCCCGGCTTCTTCGTGGTCCGCAATTCGCTGATCCAGCTCAGCGGCCTGCTGGCCATCGGCATGATGAGCCTGGGGCTGGTGCTGGCCGCACGGCCGGCCATGATGGAGCCCTGGCTGGGTGGGCTGGACAAGATGTACCGCCTGCACAAATGGCTGGGCATCGGCGGGCTGTGCCTGTCCATCGTGCATTGGCTGCTGGCCAATGGACCGAAGTGGGCCACGGGCTGGGGCTGGATGGCACGGCCGGCCGGCGGCCGCCCGCCGCGGGTGCTGCCGCCTGAGCCGCTGGCGCAGCTGTTCCAGAGCTGGCGCGGCCTGGCCGAGGGGCTGGGCGAATGGGCCTTCTATGCCAGCGTGCTGCTGATTGCGCTGGCGCTGGTGAAGTGGTTTCCCTATCGCTGGTTCTTCAAGACCCATCGCCTGTTGGCGATCGCCTATCTGGTGCTGGTCTTCCATGCTGTGGTGCTGATGAACTTCAGCGATTGGCGCCAGCCGGTCGGGCTGGTGATGGCGTTGCTGATGGCGGCCGGCTCGGTGGCTGCCGTCCGGGTGCTGCTGCGCCGGGTGGGTGGGCACCGCAAGGTGGCAGCCGTGGTGGAACGGGTGGAACACCTGGCCGATGTCGAGGTGCTGTCGGTCGGCCTGCGCACCACCGGCCGCTGGCCCGGCCACGAAGCGGGCCAATTCGCCTTCGTCACCTTCGATCCGGCTGAAGGTGCGCATCCCTACACCCTGACCTCGGCCTGGCATGACGACGGCCGGCTGACCCTGCTGATCAAGTCGCTGGGCGACTACACCCGCCAGCTGCCGCTGACGCTGCAGGTGGGCCAGGCGGCCGAGGTGGAGGGCCCTTACGGCCGTTTCACCTTCCAGGGTCCGCGCCGGCGGCAGATCTGGATCGGTGCGGGCATCGGCATCACGCCCTTTGTGGCGCGCATGAAAGCGCTGGCACAGGTCTCGGACGGCAAGCGCATCGACCTGATCCACTGCACCGCCCAGTTCGATGTGACGGCCATCAGTCGGCTGCGCGCCGATGTGGCGGCCTCGGGCGTGCAACTGCATCTGCTGGTGGACGATGTGGATGGCCGGCTCGACGTGGCGCGGCTGTGTCAGCTCGTGCCCGACTGGGCCGAGGCCGATGTCTGGTTCTGCGGCCCGCCGGCCTTCGGGCAGGCCATGCGCCAAGGCCTGCTGGCCCTGGGGCTGCCCGCAGCGGCGTTCCACCAGGAGCTGTTCGAGATGCGCTGAAGTCACGGGCCGCCGCTCCCACTGGCGCGGCGGCTGGTGCCGGGTGGGCTTGGCGGCGCTCAGTTCGCAGGCAAGGCCCAGCTGGCGCGGTGGTCGTGCGCATATTGCGCCACGCTGCGCGGCGCCTGGCCGGTGACTTGGCTCACGCTGTCCGTCACCCGCTCGGCATAGCCGGCCTTGAAGTAGCTGAGGATCAGCAGCATGAAGCCCACATAGGGCGCGGGCAGGCCGGCACTCAGCAGGCCGGCTTGCATGGCCTCGGGCGTGATGTCCTGGTAGCCGATCTGGCGGCCGGTCTCCTTCGACAGGATGGCGGCCACCTGGTCATGGTCCAGCGCCTCGGGGCCGGTCAGGTCAAAGTCACGGTTGGCGTGGGCGTCGGTGCTCAGCAGCGTGGCGGCCACGGCGGCGATGTCACGGGTGTCGATGAAGCTGCCCTTGGCCTGGCCCAGCGGCAACAGGATCTGGTTCTGCGTCTGGATGCCGTGCAGCCAGAAGGTGTTGAAGTTCTGCATGAACCAGTTGGGCCGGATGATGTTCCAGGCCAGGCCCGAGGCCTCCAGGTGCAGCTCGGCCTTGCGCAGCGGTGCGCTGGGGTCGGCATTGGCGCCCATGGCCGACATCAGCACCAGCTTGCGCACGCCTTGCGCCTTGGCCGCGTCAATCACCGGGATCAGCAGTTCGTCGTGGTTGACATGGCCGGGCGGGGCAAACAGGAACACGCCGTCGACGCCGCTCAGCGCTTCGGTCAGGCCGGCGCCGGTCAGCAGGTTGAGGTGGACCTGGCCGGCTTCGGTGGCGGCACGGCTGGTGCCTTTGCGCACGCTGTGGCCTTGGGCGGCCAGCAGGCGGGCAACTTCAGAGGCGACGCTGCCATTGGCGCCGACGACGAGGAAAGTGGACATGGAGACAACCTGGAAAGAGTGAATCGAGGCCTGCATCTTCTGTCCAGCGCGCGGAACGATGAATGGATTGAAGTTCATTAAACATGTCTGATAGTACAAAAATTGAGCCGTGAATGGCAGAATGGCGACATGGACGATGATCTTCTGGGTGATGTGCTGCGCGACACCGGCTTGCGCCGGCGGGTGTTGAACCTCAATGAGCTGCCCGCGCAAACCGGCTTGCGCTTTCCCTGTGATCGCAGCATCGGCCTGCATCTGGCGGTGCGCGGACCGCTCCATGTGCATGCGCCCGGCCTGGCCACGCCCTTGCTGCTTCAGCGGGGCGACATTGCGCTGATGGCGCGGGGCTGCGACCATGTGCTGAGCCAGGCGGCCACGCTGGACGGGTTGCAGATCGGCACGATCGGCACTCCGGTCTTGCCGGCTGAAACGCTGCGCGACGGCGCTGTGCCGGGCGCGGTGAGCGAGACCAGTGCCGTGTTCAGCGGTGCCTACCAATTCTGGACGCCGCCCATCCATCCCTTCTTTGCCGAGATGCCGGCCTGGTTGCTGCTGCGTGCCGCTGACCTGCCCCAGCTCGGGCCGATTGCTCTCACCACCAGCCTGATCGAGGCCGAGTTGGGCGACGCGCAGCCCGGCCGCGCCGTCATCACCCAGAGCTTGCTGGACGTGCTGTTTGCCTACGCACTGCGCCATGCCACGGCGCAGTGTGCGCAAGCCCGGAAGGGCTGGAGCCACGCGGCCCGCGATCCCCAGATCCATCGTGCCCTGGCCCTGATGCATGCCCAGTGCGAGCACCCCTGGACGCTGGAGGAACTGGCCCAGCGGGTGGGCTTGTCGCGCACGGCGCTGGCCGAGCGATTCCGCGAGGCCCTGGGCGACACGCCGCTGAACCACCTGCGCACGCTGCGCATGCAGCGCGCCATGCAATTGCTCAGCAACTCCGAGCTGCGGCTGGAGGCGGTGGCTGCCGCGGTGGGCTACCAGGACGCTTTCGGCTTTTCCAAGGTCTTCAAGCGCACGCTGGGCCTGTCACCGCGCGAGTTCCGCCAACAGGACGCGGCCGAGCAGGGCCACCCGTGGCGCTTCAAGGCGGGTTGAGGGGCGGTGCGCTGAATTGGGCGTCGATCAGCCTGCGCCAGGGCGGCGCAGGGCTGAGCTGAAGTCATGCGCCTGGGCGGCGCAGACCTGGACTGGAATCATGCGCCTTGGCGGCGCATGAGCGGCCTGACTCAGGCCTTGGTGGCTGCGGTGAAGATCTCGCGCACCTGGGTCCCATAGGCGGTGGCCTTGGCCGGCATGGTCTGCAGCTCAGCAGCGCACAACGAGGCGAACTCTTGCGGCGTCTTGGCCGCCATCAGGGTCTTGCCCGCCTTGGCGGCTTCGGCGAAGGTGGCCTTGGCGACCTCCATGTTCAGCTCGCCCAGCTTCTGGAAGCCGGACATCATCTGGGCACTGGTCTTCTGCAGATCGGGGAACGAAGTGGTCATGGTGTTTCCTTCAGGTTGGTTATGTTGCACCGCAACATGGAACGAAGTGTAGACCCACTCGGCACAGAAGAAAAGTGTTTTTGCTGCACTGCAGCAAAATTGTTGGCACTGATTCCGCTGAGCTTGAAGACCCAGCCTGCCCATGACCGTCGTCAGGCCAGCGTTTGCTCCGCCACCCCACAAGCCACTTGACGATCGAATCCAATCGAATACACTTGAATTCATTCGAACTCGCAATCGAGGTGGCTTGAATGACGCAAGTGACGACCATGGCGCCGCTCTCGGCCCGCATCCCCAGTGACCTGTATCTCTGGTTGGCGCAATTGAGCGTGGAGGGAGCGACCACCAACAGCGACAAGCTGCGCGTGCTGCTGGGACAGATCAAGCGTCAGCATGATGGTGCGCAGGACTACGCCTCGGCGCATTCGTGGGCACGAGACCTCACTGGAGCGCTTCGAGAAGCCGTCGTGGCCCTGGAAGGGCAAAGCGGCATGCACTCCGAAGTCATGAATGCGGTTCTGGATCACACCACTGCCGCGCTGGCCTTGCTGGTCAGCCAAGCGCCGCGCAGCGACGCCCAGGCCGTGAAGCTGGAAGAAGCGCTGGTGCGCCGCAGCTTCGCACTGTGCGAAACACTGTTGCGCCAGGCCACGACGGCCACAGCGGCCGCTTACGATCCTTCCGTCGTGCGACGCCACATGGCAGGCACGATCGAATTGGCCTCCAACCTTGCCCAACTCAAAGGAGCCTGAGATGGCTGACTCTCTGAAGACCCGTGTGGGGCGCGTCGTCGCCGGCAGCGTCCATGCACTGATCGACCGCATCGAAGATCAGGCGCCCGAAGCCATGATGGAGCAGGCGATCCGGGAGGCCGACGGCGTGATCGGCGATGTCCGCCATGAGCTGGGAACGGTGACGGCCAATCGCCATCTCTCGCAGCAACAGCATGCGCACCTGAACGGCCAGCATGTTCGACTGGCAGAGCAGATCGACGAGGCCTTGGCGCAGGGGCGCGAAGACCTGGTCCGGGCAGCCGTGGCCCGGCAGCTGGACATTGAAGCCCAGCTGCCGGTGCTCGAGAGTACGCTGGCCGAGCATGTCCAGCGGGAGGCCGAATTGCAGGGCTTCGTGTCAGCTTTGCTGGCCAAGAAGCGAGAGATGGAAGAGGCGCTCTCCGCCTACCGCAAGAGCCGGACGGTCGCGGCTGCGGAGCTGGGTCCGGCGGGCGCAGGTGGAAACGCGTCCCAGCGCATGGATGCGGCCAGTGGCGCGTTTGACCGGATCTACGAGCGGCAGACCGGGCTGTCTGGCGTGGCCCGGGGCAGCTCGCTTCAGCAGGCTGCCCAACTCAAGGAGCTCGACGATCTGGTGCGGGACAACAAGATCGCCGAACGCATGGCACAGATCAAGGCGGGCAAGGCATGAGCTTGTTCACCGCCGAGCAGAACCTGCCCTTCGGCATCGGTTTCGCGTTGATCATCGGCATCGCGCTGGTCGAAGGCATGGGGATGTTGCTGTCGCTGAGCCCGAGCAACTTGCTGGACAGCCTCCTCCCAGACATTGATGCAGACAGCGGGCTGGACCGGGTGCTGGGTTGGCTGCATCTGGGCAAAGTGCCCGCGCTGGTGCTCGTGCTCTTGTTCTTGATGGGCTACACCTTGTTCGGCTATGGCCTGCAGGCCGTGGCCCACGGACTGTTCGGCGCCTACCTTCCCGCCTGGGTGGCTGGATTGTTGGCGGTGCCCTCGGGCATGGCCACCGTGCGCGGTCTGGGCGCATTGATTGCCCACATCATCCCGCGCGATGAAACCAGCAGCGTCAGCGAGACGACCTTGCTGGGCCGCGTGGGTGTGGTGGTCGGCGGCGTGGCACGGCGCGGCTTGGCCGCCCAGGCCCGGGTCAAGGACAGCCAGGGACGTTCGCACTACCTGATGGTCGAGCCGGACCTGGATGACGTGGTCTTCGACGAGGGCACGCAAGTGCTGATCGTGCGCAAGGCTGGCGCGCTCTACCGCTGCATCGCCAATCCGCATCCGACGCTGATGTAACGTCAGTGCGCCAATCGCGCACGCATTCGACAAGAACTCCTCAAGGGACCTCTGGACATGAGCAATCTGATTGAAATTCTGACCCTGGCTGGCATCGCGCTGACGGCGCTGCTGACCATCGGCATCGTCTTTGCCCGCCTCTACAAACGATCGACCAAAGAGATCTCCTTCGTCCGGACCGGCCTGGGTGGGCAGAAGGTCATCATGGACGGCGGCGCCATCGTGCTGCCGGTGTTTCATGAGCGGGTGCTGGTGAACATGAACACCTTGAAGCTGGAGGTGGAACGGCGCGAGCGGGAGAGCTTGATCACCAAGGACCGCATGCGGGTGGATGTGACGGCGGCCTTCTTCGTCCGCGTCAAGCAGACCGAGGAGGCGATCAGCATTGCGGCGCAGACCCTGGGTGCCCGGACCATGAGCCCCGATGAATTGAAGGCGCTGGTTGAGGACAAGTTCGTCGACTCGCTGCGCGCCACGGCGGCGACGATGACCATCCAGGAACTGCAGGACAAGCGTCGTGACTTTGTGCAGGCGGTGCAGAACGCGGTGGCCGAAGACCTGGAGAAGAATGGTCTGGAGCTGGAGTCGGTGTCGCTGACCAGCCTGGACCAGACCGACAAGCAGTTCTTCAATCCCAACAATGCCTTTGATGCCGAGGGTCTGACCCGCCTGACCGAGCAGACGGAGGTGCGGCGCAAACAACGCAACGATGTCGAGCAGGACACCGAGGTGCAGGTGCGCACCAAGAATCTGGAAGCGTCGCGCCTGAAGCTG
>CALRVU010000067.1:0-9731 GCA_943371685.1 Bordetella parapertussis
GGATGAGGTGATTGCGCCCGACCTGCGTGAGCCGGCCATGAGCCTGGTCCGCTCACACCTGGAGGCTGGTGACCTGGTGGCCGTGGTGACGGCCACCAATGAGTTCATCACCCGGCCGATTGCCACGGCCTTTGGCGTGGAACACCTGCTGGCCGTGGAGCTGGAGCGCGATCACAATGGGCAGGCCACGGGTGCCATCCGAGGCATTCCGACCTTCCGCGAAGGCAAGGTGGCCCGCGTGCATGCCTGGCTTGAAGGCCTGGGTCATCAGTTCGACGATTTTGACGACGTGCTTTTCTACAGCGACTCCACCAACGATCTGCCCTTGCTGGAGCAAGTCAAGACGCCTGTGGCCACCAATCCGACGCCAGCCCTAGCGGCCATTGCCCGCGATCGCGGCTGGCGCATCCTGAACCTGTTCGAGACGCCATGATCCGAAAATTCATCGACAAACTGCTGGGCAAGCCTGCAGCGGCCAAGGCCGACGCTGCCAAGTCCGGCCCTCCGCTGGGGCGCCGCATCGAGGTTCCTGCGGCCGAGCACGGCATCGATCCCACCCTGCTCGACGATCGGGCCACGCGGGTGGTGACCACCTTGCAGCAAGCCGGCTTCGAGGCCTACATCGTGGGTGGCGCGGTGCGTGATCTGCTGGTCGGGCGGCGACCCAAGGACTTTGACGTGGCCACCAATGCCACGCCGGAACAGGTCAAGGGCTTGTTCCGGCGGGCCTTCATCATCGGACGGCGGTTTCGCATCGTCCATGTCATCCATGGGCGGGGGCGCGACCACGAAGTCATCGAGGTCTCCACCTTCCGGGCGACGATGGACAGTGCCGCTGCCGAGCAGGTGGAGGGCAACGAGAAGACCTCGCGCAACGAGATTGCCGGCAAGAGCCATGTGGTGGATGCCAGCGGCCGCGTGCTGCGCGACAACGTCTGGGGCCCGCAGATCGAAGACGCGGCCCGCCGTGACTTCACCATCAACGCCATGTACTACGACCCGGCCACTCGAACGGTGGTCGACTATCACGGCGGCATGAAGGACATCCGGGCGGGTCTGCTGCGCATGATCGGCGACCCCGAGACCCGTTACCGCGAGGATCCGGTGCGCATCCTGCGTGTGGTGCGTTTTGCTGCCAAGCTCGGTTTTGCCATTGAGCCCAAGACGCAGAAGCCTCTGAAGACCAGCGCTGCCCTGCTGGCCAATGTGCCGGCTTCGCGCATGTTCGATGAAATGCTCAAGCTGCTCCAGACCGGCCATGCCCTGTCCAGTCTGACGCAGCTCAAGGCCCAGGGCCTCGACCGGGGCCTGTTCCCGGTGCTGGACGCCGTACTGGTCAATGCGCCTCAAGGCAGTGCCCGCGAGAAATTCGTCACCCTGGCGCTGGCCGATACCGACCGGCGCGTGGCGGAGAACAAGGCGGTGGCACCCAGTTTCTTGCTGGCCTGCCTGCTCTGGCATGACGTGCTGGAGGGATGGGACCGCTTGCGCGGCCAGGGCGAGGCCCCGATGCCCGCACTGTCGCAGGCCATCGAAGCGGTGTTCGATGCCCGCATTGGTGACATTTCCGGCCGTGGCAAGCTGGCGACCGACATGCGCGAGATCTGGCTGATGCAGCCGCGGTTCGAGCGCCGTGCGGGTGGCCAGGCCTATGCGCTGGTGGAGCAGCCGCGCTTCCGGGCTGGCTTCGACTTTCTGCGCCTGCGTGCCGATGCGGCAGAGATCGAAGCCGACCTGGCCGAGTGGTGGGAGGACTTTTCGCTGGGGGATGACGCCGAGCGTGAAGCGCTGGTGGAGGCGGTCAGAGACCAGCCTCGCTCGCGTCGCGCTCCGGCAGGCGGGCGCCGCCCGGCGGCACCCCGGAGCGCGAGCGCGGTGGCTGACCAGCCGGAGGCGTCTGACGATGCCGAGGACCTGGACGCCGAGGCGGCAGAGCCCGCCATGGATGCGCCGCGCAAGAAGCGTCGCCGCCGTCGCAAGCCGGCGGCACGCAGTGGTGCTGCCCCTGGTGGTAGCGCAGGTGGCGGCACAGGCGGTGCCGACGGCGCTGACGCTGCCTGAGCTTGAATCGACGTGTCTGAGTTGCTGCGCGCCTACATCGGCCTGGGCGCCAATCTGGGCGATGCGGCCAGGCAACTGGACGAGGCGGTGCTCGGCTTGGCCGCCTGGCCTGGCGTGCAGGTCCTGGCCGTGTCATCACGCCATGTCTCGGCCCCGGTGGATGCCGGCGGCCCGGACTATCTGAATGCCGTGGCAGCGATCGCCACCAAGCTGACGCCGCTGGCTTTGCTGGCCTGTCTGCAGGCGCTCGAGGCGCGCGCTGGTCGGGCTCGCCCCTACCGCAACGCGCCTCGCACGCTGGACCTGGACTTGTTGATGTTCGGCGACGTGCAGACGCAGACCACCGAGTTGACCTTGCCGCATCCGCGGATGCATGAACGGGCCTTCGTGCTGCTGCCTCTGGCGGAGCTGGCGCCAGCACTGCATGTTCCGGGGCGCGGGGCGCTGCAAGCCCTGCTGCCGGCCGTGGCGGGTCAACGTCTGGCGCGCCAGACGCCCTGACGGGCCGGCTGCCGGCGCCGCGCCCGACGCGGGCCTGCGGCATCGGATTTCATTCTCGACCACCAACGATCCAGCCCCGGCGCGTCACTACAATCAAAATATGACATTTTTGTGACGGCGTGCGTCACATCCATTGCGGAGATCGGGATGATTTTTGGGAAGTTGATGCCGAAAGACGGCAATTTTTTCGAGCTTTTCAACGAGCACGCCAAATACATCAGCGAGGGTGCGCGGGCGTTTACCTCGATGATCCAGTACTACAACACCCCCGATCTGCGCGAGAAATACGCCAGTGAGGTCGACAAGGCAGAGCAGAGCGCGGACAAGATCACGACCGAGGTGAACCGCCTGCTGCACCGCACTTTCATCACGCCGCTCGATCGCGAGCAGATCCACGGCCTGATCAATGCCATGGACGACATCATCGACCTGATGCAGGACTCCTGCGAGGTCATGGCCCTGTATGACGTTCAGCGCATCACGGAAGATGTCCAGCGCCTGGGTGACATCTCCTTGCGCTGCTGCGAGCGTGTCCAGCACGCTGTTTCGCTGCTGCCCAAGCTCAACCAGCCTGAGATCACCGCGGCCGCGCTCAAGACCTGTGAAGAGATCGACCGACTGGAGTCCGATGCCGACCGGGTCATGCGCAGTGCGATGTCACGGCTGTTCCGCGAGGAAAAGGACACCCGCGAGCTGATCAAGCTCAAGGCCATCTACGAGCATCTGGAGACGATTTCCGATCGTTGCGAAGACGTGGCCAATCTGATCGAGGGCATCGTCCTCGAGAACTCCTGATCGCCGGGCTAGAGCATGGAGTCCGCTTCCATTGCGTTCTGGGTCGTGGCCATGCTGGTGGTGCTGGCATTGGCGTTCGACTTCATGAACGGGTTTCACGACGCTGCCAACTCGATCGCCACGGTCGTGTCCACCGGGGTGCTCAAACCTCAGCAGGCCGTGCTGTTCGCGGCATTCTTCAACGTCATCGCGATCGCCATCTTTCAGCTCAAGGTCGCCAGCATGATCGGCAAGGGCATCGTCGAGCCGGGTGTGGTTGACCACCATGTGGTGTTCGGTGCCCTGATCGGTGCCATCACCTGGAATGTGCTGACCTGGTGGTACGGGATTCCGTCGTCCAGCTCGCATGCGCTGATCGGCGGCATCATGGGGGCCGTGATCGCCAAGGCTGGTGCTGGCAAGCTGGTGGCGGCGGGCATCCTGAAGACCGTCCTCTTCATCTTCATGTCGCCGTTGCTGGGCTTTCTGTTCGGCTCGCTGATGATGGTGGCCGTGGCCTGGCTGTTCAGGCGCAGCTCGCCGATCCGTGTCGACCGCTGGTTCAGACGCCTGCAACTGGTCTCGGCGGGGCTATACTCGCTCGGCCATGGCGGCAACGATGCGCAGAAGACCATCGGCATCATCTGGATGCTGCTGGTGGCCGCCGGCTACATGACGGTCGACGCCAAGGCGCCGCCGTCCTGGGTCATCTGGTGCTGCTACCTGGCCATCGGTGCAGGCACCATGTTCGGCGGCTGGCGCATCGTCAAGACCATGGGCCAGCGCCTGACCAAGCTCAAGCCCGTGGGGGGGTTCTGTGCCGAAACCGGCGGTGCGATCACGCTGTTCATCGCCACGGCGCTGGGCATTCCGGTGTCCACCACCCACACCATCACCGGTGCCATCGTCGGCGTGGGCTCGGTGCATCGCATGTCGGCGGTGCGCTGGGGTCTGGCCAGCAACATCGTCTGGGCCTGGATCTTCACCATTCCGGCCTCGGCGCTCGTGGCGGCCCTGTTCTACGCGCTGAGCATGGCGCTGTTCTGAGTCGCAGGCCGGTCAGGTGGCGGTGGCCGCCTGCTGGATCGCCTGCCACTCGAAGTACTTCTGGCCCGAAAAGGCGATGGTGCCCATCAAGGCCGCGCCGCCCAGCAGCAAGGCCAGGATCACGCCCAGGATCGGACCCCAGGCCGTGGACTGATCCGGCGCGTGCCCCGCAAAGCGCGCCGCCCATTTCTCATCCGATGTCAGTCCGATGGCGATGGCGCTGCCCATGGCCACCGAGACCATCAAGCCCAGGATCGGGACCAACAGCCAGGCCGTGACGTCATCCTGACCCAGGTTGCGCATGCGGATCACGCCGGCCAGCCCGATCAGCGTGGGCAGCGGATGCAGCCAGGCCGGCAGGTCTTTCATGCCGTGCAGGTAGAAGCGGTGCAGGCCCAGTGTGCCGCCAGCGATGGCCAGCCAGGTGGCCACCGTCTTGGAGCGCGGCGAGCTGCCTTGAGTGCGGGTCGTGCTCACAGGCCGGCTCCAGGGGGAAGTTGGTCGCCCTGGCCCAGGGCGCGCTGCATCAGCACGACGTCCAGCCATCGATCAAACTTCCAGCCGGCGCTGCGCATCAGGCCGGTGTGCTCAAAGCCCAGCCGTCGGTGGATGCCGATCGAGCCCAGATTCTGACTGTCTCCGATCACCGCCAACATCTGCCGCGCACCCAGTGCGGTGCAACGCGCCATCAGCTCTGCCAGCAGCAAGCTGCCCAGACCCTGGCCGCGGGCAGCGGGGTCGAGGTAGATCGAATCCTCGAGGCAGAAGCGATAGGCTCTGCGCGGACGGAAGTGATTGGCATAGGCATAGCCCTGGACGCGGCCCTCGCGCTCGGCCACCAGCCAGGGCAGACCCTTGCCCAGGACGTCTGCGCGCCGGCGGCCCATTTCGGCTTCGTCGGGAACCTCCAGCTCGAAGGTGCCGGTGCCGTTGAGCACGGCTTCTGCGTAGATGGCCGTGATGGCGGGAAGGTCGGCGTCCGTGCTGGGACGGATCAACAACTGGCTGTCTTGCGGCTCGGGCATGAAGGATTTGGACGGCAGACTCACAAGCATCTATAATCTCACGTTTTGGTCACGGCCTCGGGGCTGCGGCGCGTCCACGGTTTGCGTGAAGCTTCTTCGAAATTCCTCGGAATGTTCGGCGAGAGTTTCGAAAAAGCGCAGATGCCAATCAAATGGGGCCTACCGGCCATGGGCGACAAGTTCTCCGAGGCGTATCTACGGGGCCAAGCAGTGCTTTGCGTCGCACTTTCCTGCTGCTCGCGGGTCCGGAAGTCCGGGCTCCGTGGGCACTGATCGAGGCGATTCGGGCAATTCAGCCAGCTGTGTCTTGCGGTGTCTCCTGGGCCTGGCGGCAATCCAATTTCTTTTCAAGGAACGACAAAAATGGTCGTGATTCGTCTGGCTCGTGGTGGCTCCAAGAAGCGTCCTTTCTACAGCGTGGTGGTTGCTGACTCGCGCGAGCGCCGTGACGGCCGCTTCATCGAGCGCCTGGGTTTCTACAACCCGATGGCCAAGGAAACCGAAGAGGGCCTGCGTCTGGCCCTGGACCGCGTGACCTACTGGCAAGAAGTCGGCGCTCAAGCCTCGGACACCGTGGCTCGCCTGATCGACAAGGCCAAGGCCAAGGCCACCGCCTGATTGGCGGCAGCTGGGCTTGGGTGTTGGCGCATGCCGTTTCAGTTGAATTGATTTCTGGCTCATGAGCGATACCCAAACCTGGCCCGACGATGCGATCGAAGTCGGTCGCATCATGGATGCCTGGGGCATCAAAGGCGGATTCAAGGTTCATCCCTTCTCCTCCGACCCCCAGGCTCTGTTCTCTTCGCGGCGTTGGTTCCTGAAGCCAGCGTTGCCCAAACCCGGTCAGGCTGTGACAATCAAGCCGGGTACCAGCACGGCCGCAGGGTTCAAACTGCCTGAGGTGCTGAAGATCACCTTGGCACGTGAGCAAGGTGAATGGGTGGTCGCAACCGCCCAGGAAGTGCCCGACCGCAGTGCGGCCGAAGCCTTGCGCGGTGCGCGGGTCTTCGTGTCACGGCAGAGCTTCCCCACCGCTGATCCCGATGAGTTCTATTGGGTCGATCTGATCGGGCTGCAGGTGTTCAATCGCGAGAGCGAGTCCCTGGGCGTCGTCACCGACCTGATGGACACGGGTCCCCACTGTGTCCTGCGCATCCGCCGAGACGACGCGACAGCCGACATGAAGCCCGACGAGGCAGAGCGCCTGGTTCCCTTTGTTGCCGCCTTTGTCGACCATGTGGATCTGGCGGAGCGTCGCATCACGGTGGACTGGGGCTTGGATTACTGAGCGCCAGCTCGTTTCATTCAGGGCCCGTCTGCCGCCTCTGTTCCTTGAGGTGTTGAGCTCGGCCTGCGCTCTGGCTTGAAGGAGCTTTGCTTGCGCTTCGACGTCATTACCCTGTTTCCAGACCTGTTCCAGCCCTTCTTGTCGCAGGGCGTGACCCGCCGTGCGTTCGAATCAGGTCAGGTGGACGTGCGCTTGTGGCCCTTGCGCGACTTTGCCGATGACAACTACCGGCGTGTTGACGATCGGCCTTTTGGTGGCGGGCCGGGCATGGTCATGCTGGTCGAGCCGCTGGAGCGCGCCCTGGCGACTGTGCGTGCCGACAGGGCCGTGGCCGGACCGGTCATCCATTTCAGTCCCACCGGTCGGGTGCTGACCCAGTCCTTGCTGCGCGAACTGTCCGCCGGCCCGGGGGCTGTGCTGCTTTGCGGCCGCTACGAGGGCATCGACCAGCGGTTTCTGGACCGGCGTGTTGATCTGGAGGTCAGCCTGGGTGACTTCGTGCTCTCGGGTGGCGAGTTGCCAGCGCTGGCGCTGCTTGACGGGGTGGCGCGTTTGCAGGACGGCGTCCTCAGTGATCCGCGCTCCCATCAGCAAGACAGTTTTCAGGATGGTTTGCTGGATTGCCCGCACTACAGCCGCCCGGAGCGCCTGGACGGGCCGGATGGCGTGTTGAGCGTGCCCGAGGTGCTTCTCTCGGGCCATCACGCCAACATCGAGAAGTGGCGGCGGGAGCAGTCGCTGGCCATCACGGCGAGGCGCCGCCCCGACTTGATTGCAGCTGCGCGCGCCGCAGGGGCACTCTCGGCACGCGATGAGAGATTTCTGGCGCAGCTTGCGCTATAATCAAAGGCTTTTCGATCCTCTGCCGGGCACAACAAGGCACGAAGCCACAGGCTGCGTGCCACCCCAGAAGAGCCGCAGACGCCGACCAAGCCGCCGGCTTGACGTCTCGGTCTCTTTGTTGAACCCAAGCGCTGGCATGATCTCTTGGAGAAAACTGTGGACCTGATCCAAACCCTTGAGCAAGAAGAAATTGCTCGCCTGAACAAGACCATCCCGGTGTTCGCACCTGGCGACACGGTCATCGTGAGCGTCAACGTGGTTGAAGGCACGCGCAAGCGCGTCCAGGCCTACGAAGGCGTGGTGATTGCCAAGCGCAATCGCGGCCTGAACAGCAGCTTCATCGTTCGCAAGATTTCGAGCGGCGAAGGCGTTGAGCGGACGTTCCAGCTGTACAGCCCGCTGATCGCTGCGATCGAAGTCAAGCGTCGTGGCGATGTGCGTCGCGCCAAGCTGTACTACCTGCGTCAGCGTTCGGGCAAGTCGGCTCGAATCAAGGAAAAGCTCGCCTGAGCGAGTTTTGCTCAGATCCGCTCCGGATCTGCTGCCAGAAGAAGCCGCCTCCGGGCGGCTTTTTTGTTTTTTGCGCGTTAAGCTGATCCCATGTCCAGCACCGCATCACCCCGTCCCCTGATTCTCGACCCCCGCTCGGTGCCGGTCATCGGCCGCGATGCCCACTGGCCTGCGTTGTCGCCAGAGTTCTTGCAGCCTGAAGCGCTGCGCGCCCGGTTGCTGGCCCATCGAGACCGACCCGCTGCCATTGCAGGCGATGGGGCCCGCATGGCGGGGTCATCATCGCGTACGCCGGCGAGCGCCTCGGTGCTCGTGCCCTTGGTGCGTCGCGAGCATGGGCTGCAGGTGTTGCTGACGCGACGCACCGATCACTTGCGCACGCACGCCGGGCAGATCAGTTTCCCGGGCGGGCGCCAGGAGCCTGAAGATGCCGACGAGGTGTCGACCGCCTTGCGCGAGGCGCAAGAGGAAATCGGACTGGCGCCAGATGACCTGGAGGTCTTTTCGACCCTGCCGGTCTACACGACCGTGACCCAGTTCATCGTCACGCCGGTCCTGGCATTCGTGGCGCCCCATCGCGCACTGCGCCTGGATCCCTCCGAGGTGGCCGAGGCGTTCGAGGTGCCGCTGGCCTTCCTGATGGACCCGGCCAACCACCAACGCCATCGTTTCGAGATGGACGGCCAGTCGCGCGAGTTTCTGTCCATGCCCTGGACCGATCCCACCGGTCGTGAGCAATTCATCTGGGGCGCCACGGCAGCCATGCTCCGCAATCTCTACCACCGTCTGGGTGATTGATGAAGATTGAGCGGGCAGCCGACCGGTAAACGTTCAGCGCGTGGGTATCATCATCACCGATGAGCTTCTTTGCCGTTCTATTTGCGTTGATGTTGGAGCAGATCAAGCCTCTGCCTCGCGACAACTGGGTCCACGACGCCTTGGGCAACTGGGTGCGATGGACCGGGCGCAACTTCGATGCGGGGCGCCCGCATCATGCCCATGTGGTGTGGGCGGTCACGGTGGTGGCGCCTGCCGTGCTGGCTGCGCTGGTTCATTTCCTTCTCGCTCACTATCTGAGCTTTTTCCTGGCCTTGGCCTTCGATGTGGCGGTCATCTACCTCACCTTGGGCTTCAGGCAATTCAGCCATTTCTTCACCGACATCCGCGATGCACTCGAGCGAGGTGACGAGGAAGAAGCGCGTCGCTTGCTGGCGGAATGGCGCCACCTGGATGCCAGCGAACTGCCGCGCACGGAGCTGCTTCGGCACGTGATCGAGCACTCGCTGCTGGCGGCCCATCGCCATGTGTTTGGCGTCTTCTTCTGCTACGTGGTCTTTGCCGCATTGGGCCTGGGACCTGCCGGCGCCGTGTTCTATCGCATGGCCGAGTTTGCGAGTCGCTACTGGACGCTGGAGGGCCGCGCCCTGGGCCTGAATGTGAACGAGGGCCTGCGGGATCTTTCGCAGCGCCTGTTCAGCCTGATAGACCATGTGCCGGCCCGTCTGACGGCATTCGGCTTTGCCGTGGTCGGCAATTTTGAAGAGGCGGTGGCCGGTTGGCGTCGTGACGCTGAGCTCTGGCGCCGCGCCAATGAAGGCATCATCTTGTCGGCCGCAGCAGGTGCGGTCGGTGTGCAGCTCGGTGGTGCCACGGCGCCCGGGGTCACCCCCGACCGTGCCGCA
>CALRVU010000068.1:0-9668 GCA_943371685.1 Bordetella parapertussis
ACCAGCGAAGGCCCCCTGCCCACTGTGGTCGAGCTGAAGGCCCTGCCCGGCACGGTCTTCCACGAGGTCTGGAGCACCACCGGCAGCCCCGCGTCGGTGGACAACGCCACCGACCCCAGCACCGGCCCGCTGAGCCTGCCACCGCCCGCCGGTGGCACGCGCTTCCGCTTTGTCGACATCCCGCCCGACACCGAAGACTTTCTGGCCCACGGCGCCGAGCGCATGCACGACGCCTTCAGCCAGATCGGCGACACGGCGGCGTCCACCGTCAAGGCCAGCTCGCCCCATCCGCTGATGCACCGCACCGAATCGGTGGACTACGGTGTGGTGATCGAGGGCGAAATGACCCTGGTGCTGGACCAGGGCGAGGCGCTCTTGAAGGCCGGCAGCGTGGTGGTGCAGCGCGGCACCAACCACGCCTGGGCCAACCGTTCGGGCCGACCCTGCCGCATGCTGTTCGTGCTGGTGGACGGCCGGTACGACCCGGCCATCGCCCAGGCCCTGGCCAGCCAGGCTTGAGCGCGTCCATGCACCCTTTGTTCCAGCTCCAGGGCAAGGTCGCCATCGTCACCGGTGGCACCCGCGGCCTGGGCCTGGCGATTGCCCGCTGCTATGCCCAGGCCGGCGCGCAGCTGCTGATCAGCAGCGAGAACGCCGCCGATTGCGCGCGGGCTGAGGCGCTGCTCCAGGACGAAGGCCTGTCGGTGCAGGCGCAAGTCTGCGATGTGCGCGACGATGCCGCACAGGCCCGCCTGGTGCAGACGGCTGTGACCCGCTGGGGCGGCCTGGACATCGTCGTGGCCAACGCCGGCATCGGCGACCCGATGCGCGGCAGCCTGGGCGCCGAGCCCGAGGCGTATCGACAGGTGATGGCCATCAACCTCGACAGCATCGTGCGCCTTTGTGCGCTGGCCGCGCCGGCCCTCAAGGCCCGCGGTGGCGGCAGCCTGGTGCTGATGTCCAGCCTGTCTGCCCTGCGCGGCAACCGGGCGCTGGGGCCCTATGCCCTGGCCAAGGCCGCACTGTCGCAACTGGCCCGCAACCTGGCGGTGGAGCTGGGGCCGGACAACATCCGCACCAATGCCATCGCACCGGGCTTCATCCGCACCGAACTGGCCGCCCCACTGCTGGCCGATGCCGCTTTCATGGCTCGCCGCATGCAGATGACGCCGCTGCGCCGCCCGGGCGAGCCCAATGAAGTGGCCGGCCCGGCCCTGCTGCTGGCCAGTGCTGCCGGTGCCTTCATCAACGGCCAGACCCTGGTGGTCGACGGCGGCACGCTGATCACCGACGGCAGCTGACCCCTGCTGCTGCACAACCAATCCTTCAAGGCACCCCTTCCATGAAACTCGCCACCCTGAACAACGGCACACCCGACGGCCAACTGGTCGTGCTGTCCGCCGACGGAAACCGCTGCGCACCAGCCACCGGCATCGCCGCCACCCTGCAAGCCGCGCTGGCGCAGTGGTCGGACACCGAGCCTGCCCTGCGCGCGCTCGAAGCCCGGCTGGACGCCGGCCTGGCGCCCGAGGCCCAGCCCTTTGATGCGGCCAGCGCGCTGGCCCCGCTGCCGCGGGCCTGGCAATGGCTGGACGGCTCGGCCTTCCAGGCCCATGGCGACCTGATGTCCACCGTGTTCGGCATGGACAAACATTCCTACGACACCCGGCCGCTGATGTACCAGGGCCTGTCCGACCGCTTTCTGCCCGGCCAGGCCGACGTGCCCCTGCCCAGCGAGGCCGACGGCATCGACTTTGAAGGCGAGTTCGGCGTGATCACCGACACCGTGCCCATGGGCGTGAGCCCGGCCGAGGCCGCCCGGCACATCCGCCTGGTGGTGCTGATCAACGACTGGTCGCTGCGCCGCATCGCCCCGATCGAGATGCAGACCGGCTTTGGCTGGATCCAGGCCAAGCCGGCCAGCGCCATCGCGCCCATCGCCGTGACCCCCGACGAACTGGGCGCCGGCTGGGCCGATGACCGGGTCCAGCTGCGCCTGCAGGTGGACTGGAACGGTCAGCGCTTTGGCCTGGCCCATGCCGGCCAGATGGCCTTCAGCTTCAGCCAGCTGGTGGCCCATGCGGCCTACAGCCGCGAGCTGGTGGCCGGCACGGTGATCGGCTCGGGCACGGTGTCCAACCCCACTTACCGCGAGGTCGGTTCATCGTGCATCGCCGAGCGCCGCGCCATCGAGATGCTTGACGAAGGCGCCGCCCGCACGTCCTACATGCACTTTGGCGACCGGGTGCGGATGGAAGCGCTGCACGAAGACGGCCGCCCTGCACCCTTCGGCCTGATCGACCAGAAGGTGGTGGCAGCATCCGGCGGCGTTGCAGCGCCCAGGGTGGCCTGATGCGGGTGCTCATCACCGGCGCCGGCGGCTTCGTCGGCCTGGGCCTGGTTCAGCGCCTGTTGCAGCCGGATGCATGGGCCGGCCAGCCCATCACCGACATCACTGAGCTGCTGGCCATGGACCTGAACCCGCCCCCCGCCCAGGACGGCGGCTCGTCCAACGGCAAGATGACGCCCGCCGTGCAGCCGCTGGCCGGCGACCTGGCCGATCCGGCCCTGATCGCCCAGGCCTTTGCCCAGCCCGTCGATGTGCTGTTCCACCTGGCCAGCATCCCTGGCGGCGCGGCCGAGCAGCAGCCCGCCCTGGCCCGTCGGGTCAATCTGGAGGCCACCCAGGCTTTGCTGGATGCAGCGCAGGCCCAGCAGCAGGCCGGCGGTCCCCGGGTCCGCTTCGTCTTTGCCAGCTCGATCGCGGTGTTGGGCGACTTGCCTGCCCAGGTCGACGACGACACGCCCACCCGCCCGGTGATGGCCTATGGCGGCCACAAGCTGATCGGCGAGCTGCTGGTGGCCGAGGCCAGCCGGCGCGGCTGGATCGAGGGCTGCTCCTTGCGCCTGCCCGGCGTGCTGGCCCGGCCACCGGCCCGCACCGGCCAGCTCTCAGCCTTCATGAGCGACCTGATCCGCGAACTGGCCGCCGGCCGGCCGTTCACCTGCCCGACCTCGCCCGAGGCCACCGTCTGGATCGCGTCCAGGGCCTGCACCATCGACAACCTGATCCACGCCGCGCAGGCCGACCCGGCCCGCCTGCACGGGCCCGGCGGCATGCGGGCCTATACCTTGCCGGTGCTGCGGGCCAGCATGGCCGAGCTGGCCCAGGCCTGCGGCCACGCCTTCGGCACCGCCGGGGCCGGTCTGGTGAGCTGGGCCCCCGACGCGCGGATCGAAGACTTGTTCGGCCACCAGCCGCCGGTCCGCACCGCGGCGGCCGAGGCGGCCGGCTTCCGGCACGACGGCACACTCAGCTCACTGGTGCAGCAGTCCATCGCGACCATCTGAGGCCAGCCCTCAAGCGAGCTGGGGCCACACTTCCGGCGGCAACTCACCCGGCGCCTCCAGAATCTGCCGGTCCAGCCGGGCCACGGCACTGCGGAACAGGTTGAGCAACCAGACCAGACCCGGATCCTGGCTGCGGTAGCGGTGCCACTGCACGCCCTGCGACATGGGCGGCATGGCGATCGGCATGGCGCGGATGCGCAAGGGCCAGCAGTGCTGCAGGCTCCAGGCCATGCGGGCATGGACCGTGGCCACATAGTCGGTGCCCACCACCATGGCCGGCACCGAACCGAAGCTGTAGGTGCGCACGGCATAACGCCGTTGCACCCCGGCGCGGGCCACCAGCATCGACTCATAGGACGAGGACACGCCGCCGTTGGGCGGCACCATCACCACATGCCGCGCGTTCTCGTAGCGCATGCGGGTCATCGAGCCCTGGGCGAGGGGGCTGTCCTGCCAGACCAGACAGACAAAGGCATCCTTGAGCAAGGTCTCGCAAGGATGGTCGGGCGAGGCGTAATCCAGCGGAATGATGAGCAGGTCAGCCTCGCCACGCTCGAGTTCCCGGTGGGGACTGCTGATTTGCGGGCTGAACTCGATCTCGGCCATGCAACCCTGGGCTTGGGCCAGGCTCATCAGGTGCGGCCCCAGCACCAACTGGGTGTAGTCCGACGCAATGACCCGGAACCGCCGGTTGGTGGCGGCCGGGTCAAACGCCGGCTGGGTGGCAATCGTGCTGTCCACCCGCATCAACACGTCGCGCACCGGTCCGCGCAGGCCTTCAGCCCGCGGTGTGGGCTCCATGCGCCGGCCCACCTGGACCAGCAACTCGTCTTCAAAGTACTCGCGCAAGCGCGCCAGTGCATTGCTGGTGGCCGACTGGCTGAGGTTCAGGCGCTCGGCCGCCCGCGTGATGCTGCCTTCGGCCAGCAAGGCGTCCAGCGCCACCAGCAAATTCAGGTCGAGTCGGTTGAAACGCATGGCGTCGTGCTCCAGCAAATCGTGAAACGGGCAAACCCGCAAGGTATTCACAAAACAGATTTCAGATCTTTTTCGAAACCATTTTGTGAAACATCGGCCCGATCGTAACCTCTGTTTCGCTCCTTCCCAAGCGCGCTTTCCAGCACGCCGAAGCCGATCCAGCCGCCACCCAGATGGCGCATCGCCGAGCGCACTGCCGCCTCAGACGACACCCCCACCGGAGACAAGACCCATGAAGAAGATTTGCGTCCATCGCCCTCAAGCGCTGGCACTGGCCGCCACCCTGGCGATCGCGAATGCCCACGCCTTCGACATCGACACCGGCAGCGAGGACTGGTCCTTGCGCTGGGACAACACCGCCAAGCTCAGCACCAAGGTCCGCACCGAAGCGGCCGATCCGGCGCTCAAGGATTCCTTCCGACTGCTCGTGCCGGGCGTGCCAGCCTCGGCATTCCCGCAGGCGCTCAACTTCAATGCCGGCGACCAGAACTTCCAGAACAAGGGCGTGGTCTCCAAGCGGGCTGACCTGCTGACCGAAATGGACGCCATCTGGCGCAAGGACTTTGGCGTGCGCCTGAGCGCTGCCGCCTGGTACGACGGCAGCCTGCACAGCAAATCCAAGGCCGACAACGACAGCACGATCGGCCAATCGCCCTACAACCAGTTTCCGGACAGGACCCAGCGCCTGGCCGGCGGCGACGCCGAACTGCTCGATGCCTTCGTGTTCGGCGGCTGGCAGCTGGGCGATGCGGGCCGGCTGACCACCCGCCTGGGCCGCCATGCGCTGCAATACGGCGAGAGCTTGTTCTATGGCGACAACGGCATTGCCCGCGCCCAGGGCCCGATCGACATCGACAAGCTGCTGTCCTCGCCCAACGCCCAGTTCAAGGAGATCATCCGCCCCGTGCCGCAGTTGTCGGCGCAGTGGCAGATCTCGCCCACGCTGTCACTGGGTGGCTATGTGCAGTTCAAGTGGGAGGCCGACCGCCTGCCCGCCTCGGGCAGCTACTTCTCCAGCGCCAACATCCCCTGGGGTTCGGAGCAACACGAGCTGGTCAGCATCAGCAACCCGGTGACCCACGCCGTGCTGACCAACTACATGTTGGCCGCCGGCCAGGACCAGAAGCCCGGCGACAAGGGCCAGGCCGGCCTGCAGCTGAAATGGCGCCTGGACGATACCGACCTGGGCTTCTATCTGGCCCGCTATCACGACAAGGCCGGCCAGCTCTACGGCCAGCTGGCCACGCCGCCCGGCGCCCAGCCTTTCAGCGGCGGCAGCTGGTTCTATGCCTTCCCCGAGGCGGTCAAGGTGGCCGGTGCCAGCTTCTCGACCTCGGTGGGTAACTTCAACCTGGCGGGTGAGGCTTCGGTGCGCAGCAACATGCCGCTGCACATCAACAGCAACCACCTTTTCGGCTTCTTTCCTGGCCAGCCGCAGCCGCGCTTTGCCACCGGCCGCACGGCCCACCTGAACCTGTCGACCCTGGCCACCTTCGGCCCCAACCTGCTGGCCAATGAGTCTGCGCTGGTGGCCGAGCTGGCCTGGAACCGCCTGCTGCGCGCCAACGATCCGGATCACACCATCGAAGACGGCAAGGGCCGCACCCGCGATGCCACCGCGCTGCAGTTCATCTACACGCCGAGCTACCGCCAAGCCCTGCCGGGTGTGGACCTGAGCGTGCCCGTGGGCCTGCGCTACACGCTGCGCGGCGCGTCCTCGATCACCGCCTGGGACGCCGCCAAGAACGGCACGCTGACCTTGGGTCTGGACGCCAACTACCTGAACGCCTGGCAGATCGGCCTGAGCTACAGCCACTACATCGGCAAGGCCGTGCCCTTCGTGGACTTCAGCCCCGCCGCCAGCGGTGGCACGCCCATCTTCGGCAACGGCAATCCGCTGGCTGACCGCAACCACCTCGCGCTCAATGTGCGCCGCACGTTCTGACGGCCCACGACCCGATCACGACCTGAACAAGAACCGGAGACCTGCATGACCCTCAAGCACACCTTCCTGATCAGCGCGCTGGCGCTGGGATCCCAACTGGCGCTGGCCGGCGTCTCGGCCGATGAAGCGGCCCGCCTCAAGAGCGAGCTGACCCCCCTGGGCGCCGACAAGGCCGCCAACAAGGACGGCAGCATCCCGGCCTGGACCGGCGGCTACACCACCGCCATCCCCGGCGACAAGGCCGGCGGCCGGCGCGGTGATCCGTTCAAGGACGAGAAGCCGCTGTTCAGCATCACGGGCAGCAATGCGGACAAGTACGCCGACAAGCTGACCGACGGCACCAAGGCCATGCTGAAGAAGTACCCGAGCTTCCGCGTGGACGTCTACAAGACCCACCGCACCGCCGCGGCACCGCAGTGGGTCTATGACAACACCTTCAAGAACGCGACCCGTGCCAGCCTGAAGGGCGATGTGGCCCAAGGTGCCTTCGGTGGCATCCCCTTCCCCATCGCCAAGACCGGTGCCGAGGTGATGTGGAACCACATGCTGCGCTGGCGCGGCACCAGCGTGCAGCTCAACATCAACCAGTACCAGATGACCTCGGACGGCAAGCTGGTGCTGACCACGGACGGGCTGATCGAGCAGCAGATGCCCTACTACTTTCAGGAAGGCACGCCGGAGAAGTTCGCCGAGTCCGACGAAATGTGGATGATCCGTCTGAAGAACCAGGGCCCGCCGCTGCGTGCCGGTGAGGCCATCGTGGGCCGCAACAACGTGGACGGCAGCAAGGACCAGGCCTGGGTCTATCTGACCGGCCAGCGCCGGGTGCGCAAGCTGCCCAACCCCTGCTGCGACACGCCCACGCCCTCTGCCGCGGGCGTGATGAGCTTTGACGAGATCGAGACCTGGACCGGCCGACTCGACCGCTTCGACTGGAAGCTGCAGGGCAAGAAGGAGATGTACATCCCCTACAACGGCAACAAGCTGCTGCAGCCCAAGACCGATGCCGAAGTCGTCACCGGCGCACACCTCAACCCCGACCATGTGCGGTGGGAACTGCACCGCGTCTGGGTGGTGGAGGCCACGCTGCGCGCAGGCCAGCGCCACCAGGCACCCAAGAGCCGCTACTACTGCGACGAGGACACCTGGGCTTGCGTGCTGGCGGATCGCTGGGACGCCAACGGCCAGCTCTGGAAGACGCTGTGGTCGCAGACCCTGGTCGCACCCGATCTGCCGGGCACCGTCATCGGCTCGTTTGGATTCACCGACCTGATCTCTGGCACCGGTTTTGCCGGCAACCTCTACAACGCCAAGAGTGGTCAGTACGTGGTCAAGCCCCGTTTCCCGGACAGCACCTTCACCCCCGACGCCATGGCCGGCGAGGGTGTGCGCTGATCCTTCCTTCCCTTTGAGCTGACTAAGAAAGCCACCCGGCATGTTCAAGTACTTCCCCACCAATTACGTCTGGAACCTCTCGGTCAATCTGGCCATCGAGATGGGCGCCAAGATCGGCGAGATCGAGGCCATGTGCGCGCCGCTGCAAGAGGCCGCCAAGGCCCCCGATGCGGACGGCACCCGCGCGTTCCGCGAAACCTGGGTGCACAAGGCCGATCAGTTGTGCGAGCTGGCGGCGGAAGACGAACAAGCCGGGCGGCTCATCTCGGCCGGCGACAAGCTCAGCCGGGCCGCCACCTACCTGCTGACGGCCGAGCGCCTTCAAGCCCACGGGGCGCCGGGCCGGGTCGCGCTCTACCAGCGCTTCCTCGACCTGTTCGCCCGCGGCACGGCACTCAGCCATGAGAACTGCCAGCGCGTCGAGATCCCCTACGAAGGTGCGGTGATCTCGGGCTTGTATGTGAAGGCCGACGGCCTGCAGCCCGGCCAGCGGGCGCCGCTGCTGGTGCAGGTCAACGGCCTGGACTCCACCAAGGAGATGAAGTACCGCGTGGGCCTGCCGAAGTGGCTGGCGCAGCGCGGCGTGTCGTCGCTGGTGATCGATCAGCCGGGCACGGGCGAGGCCCTGCGCCTGCACGGCCTGACCGCCCGGTTCGACACGGAGCACTGGGCCAGCGTGGTGGTGGACTGGCTGGAACAGCACCCGGAGGTCGATGCCCAACGCATCGGCTGCGAAGGCGTGTCGCTGGGCGGCTACTACTGCCCGCGCGCAGTGGCCATGGAGCCGCGCTTTGCCTGCGGCGTGGTCTGGGGCGCCAACCACGACTGGCGCGATGTGCAGAAGCGCCGCCTGGAGAAGGAAGGCAACTTCCCCGTACCGCACTACTGGGCGCATGTGTGCTGGGTCTGGGGCGCCAAGGACATGGACGACTTCATGCGCATTGCCGAGAACGTGCACCTGGACGGCGTGGTCGAGAAGATCCGCGTGCCCTTCCTCGTCACCCATGGCGAGAAGGACAGCCAGATCCCGCTGAAGTGGGCTCACCGCACCTACGAGCAACTGGTCAACAGCCCGAAGCGCGAACTGAAGGTCTTCACCGACCGCGAAGGCGGCGTGCAGCACTCCAGCTTTGACAACTCGGCCAATGCCGGCGCCTACATCGCCGACTGGGTGGCCGAGACCCTGGGCGGCCACACCGCCTGAACACCCACCACTTCTCTCAGTCCTCCACAGGAACATCTCCCATGAACATCACCGGACTGGAAACCCTAGTTTTCGGCGTCGAAGACCTGGCCAGCTGCCGCCAGTACCTGATCGACTACGGCCTGGAACCCTCCGCAACCCACCCGCACCGTCTGGAGGCCATGGACGGCACCGGCGTCGAGCTGTTTGACGCGGCCACCCCCGGCCTGCCCGCGGCCCCCAATCGCTGCCAGCTGCGCAAGACCGTGATGGGCGTGAGCGACAGCGCCAGCCTGCTGGCCCTGGCCGAGGAACTGGGCCGCGACCGCGAGGTCAAGACCCTGGCCGACGGCTCGATCGAGTCGGTCGACGACTCGGGCTTCGTGCTCGGCTTCCAGGTCAGCCAGCGCCGGGCGCTCAACCTGATGGGCGAACTGTCCAATGCACCGGGCTCGCCGGTGCAGCGCAGCGCCAACCAGCTGGGCGTGCAAGCCGGGCGCGGCCGCATCCAGCCGCGCGGGCTGTCGCACATCGTCTACTTTGTGCCGGACGTGGCCAAGGCCGAGGCCTTCTACGTCGAGCGCCTGGGCTTCAAGTGCACCGACCGGTTTGTCGGCACCGGCCCCTTCCTGCAGCCCGCCGGCTCGCTGGACCACCACTCTCACTTCCTGATCGGCGCGCCGCCCTTCATGCAAGGGGTCGAGCACTTCACCTTCCACTTTGGCGGGCCGACTGAGGTGATCCAGAACGGCAACCGCTTCGTCGAGGCCGGCTACCAGGCCTTCTGGGGCCCGGGCCGCCACCTGTTCGGTTCCA
>CALRVU010000069.1:0-9620 GCA_943371685.1 Bordetella parapertussis
AGGTGATCTGCATGCCGGCGGTCAGCGGGCGGGGACCGGCGAAAACTGATCCTGGGCCTGGGCGCAAGCCAGATAGGCCTCGACCAGCCGGGTCGGGTCGTGCATCAGCTTCTCTTTCCAGGGGCCTAGCTTGACCTGGCCCTCGACCAGGCCGCGCATCACGCCCACATGCTCGGTCCAGCCGATGGCGTTGCAGCCCACCAGCGTGTGTTCGTCAAACTGCAGGCTCAGGTGGCGGCCTGCGGCGCGGTCGGTCAGCTCCACATGCTGGCCACCCGGCACGCCGTCCCACTGGCCGAAGCTGGCCGAGATCATGCCCAGGGTGTCGAGCACATTGATCTGGGTCACGCCCTTGAGGGAGGTGCGCCGGCCGACCATGTTCATGGCCGCCACCCGGGCTTGCTCGGCCGCATTGGGCTGGATGGCGCTGACGATGGTCTTGCCGCTGACCTTGTCAAAGGCCTCGGCGCAGTCCCCGGCGGCATAGATGCCGGGCACATTGGTCTGCAGGTGTTCGTCGGTCAGCACGCCCTGCAGGCAGGTGATGCCGGAATGCTCCAGAAAGCCGATGTTGGGCTTGACGCCGGTGGCGCTGATGACCAGGTCGGCGGCCAGATGCTGGCCGGTGGACAGGCGCACGCTCAGCGGGGCTTCGGCCTCGGGGCGGTCGTCGCGGTCGATCGCCTCGACCCGGGCGCCGGTGTAGACGGTGACGCCCTTGGCCTCGCACCAGGCCTTGATCATGCCGCCGGCGGTCGGTCCCATCATGCGCGGCACCATGCGGTCGCCCATTTCCACCACCGACAGCTGAACCCCGCGCATGGCCAGGGCCTCCATGATGATGCAGCCGATGAAGCCGGCGCCCAGTTGCAGCACGCGGGCCCCGGGCTTTGCCAGGGTCATGATGGCGCGGGCGTCGGCCAGTGTCCAGCAGGGATGGACCCGCGGCCCGTGGATGCCCGGGATGGGCGGGGTGGCCGGTGATGAGCCGGTGCAGATCAGCAGGCGATCAAAGGCGACGGCGCTGCCGTCCTCCAGCAAGACGCTGCGCGCTGGTACGTCGACGCTGCGGGCGCGGCCGCGCTGCAGGGTGATGCCGAGCCGCGCATAGTGGTCGCTGCCATGGCGCAGGTGGGTGCCGGGCTCGCCCACCTTGCCGATCAGCAGGTAGGGAATGGCCATGCGCGAGTAAGGCGCTTCGGGCTCGTCGCCGATCACCAGCACCTCGTCAAGAGGTGCCAGCTTGCGCAGGGTCTCGGCGGCGATGATGCCGGCCGGGCCGGCACCCAGGATCACATGGCGCATGCGGGCCACCTCACAGGCCCAGCCGGCTGCGGGTGTCGGCGGTCAGCTGGCCGTCGGCATCCCAGCCGCGGGCGGCGTAATACTTGGGCAGCATCTCGGGCAGCTTGTTGACCATGCCCTTGGCCGGTCCGGTCTTGGCGGCCTCTTTCAGCAGGCGCGGTGGCAGCGAGTCGTCCTTGCTGGTGAAGCCGGCGCGGTTGTTGAAGTCGCGCTCCATGTTCCAGATCCGCTCGCCAATGGTGCTGAGGTTCTCCAGCGTGAACTCGGGACCGCAGGCGGCCGCCACCTGGGGCTGTACATCGGCCAGGCCCCAGGCAAAGCTGGTGAAGATGCACAGGCCGGCCGAGTCGAAGGCGGCGGTGGCGTCCTGGAAGGCCTTGACCAGCTCGGGCTTGCCTTCGGACTCCAGCGGATCGGTCTTGACCGGAATGCCCAGCACCTCAGAGGCGATGGTGTAGCCGCGCAGGTGGCAGGCGCCGCGGTTGCTGGTGGCGTAGGCCAAGCCGATGCCCTGGATGCCGCGGGCGTCGTAGGCCGGAAACTCCTGGCCCTTGACGCTCATGCTCAGCTCGGGATGACCGTACTTCTCGCACAGGCGCTTGGAGCCTTGGCCGATCTCCTTGCCGAAGCCTTCACCCTTGGCAGTGATCTCGGCAAAGTAGGCCAGGGCCTGGGCCGAGCCGAACTGGGCGTCAATGCCGATCTGCTCCTTGGTCAGCACGCCCATGTCATAGAGCTCCATCACCGCGCCGATGGTGGCGCCGAAGGTGATCGGGTCCATGCCGTGCTCGTTGCACAACACATTGGCGTACTGCAGCGTGTCCAGGTCCTTGACGCCGTTGGCCGCGCCCAAGGCCCAGGCGGCTTCGTACTCCAGACCACCCGAGGCACCCCAGTACTTGGGCTTGTTCTCCACGGTGAAGTGGTTCTGGTCGATCTTCTGGATGCGGCCGCAGGCAATGGTGCAGCCAAAGCAGGCCTGGTTGGTGACCAGCGGCGTCTTGCCGTCGGTGCCTGGGCCCGAGCGGGGCCGGCCCATGGCCTCGGCGCCGATGTCGCCAGCGCCTTCGAACTGCACATCGCGGTGATTGCGGGTGGGCAGGGCACCCACTTCGTTGATCACGCTCATCAGCACTTGCGTGCCGTAGGCCGGCAGGCCGGCGCCGGTCACGGCGTTCTCCTGCAGGATCTTCTTCTTCTCGAAGGTGACGCGCATGAACTCCTTGGGGTCGGCAATGTTGCCCACGCCCAGCGTGCCGCGCACGGCAATGGCTTTGAGGTTCTTGCTGCCCATCACGGCGCCCACGCCCGAACGGCCAGCGGCGCGGTGCAGGTCATTGACCACCGCGGCGAACAGCACCTGGTTCTCGCCCGCGCCGCCAATGCTGGAGACGCGCAGCAGCGGATCCTGGTGTTGCGACTTGAGCGCGGCCTCGGTGTCCCAGACCGTCTTGCCCCACAGGTGGGCGGCGTCGCGCAGCTCGGCCACATCGTCCTGCACGAACAGGTAGACGGGCTTGGGCGAGGCACCCTCGAAAATGATCATGTCCCAGCCGGCCATCTTCAGCTCGGCGCCCCAGTAGCCGCCGGAGTTGGAGCAGGCGATGGCGCCGGTCAGCGGGCCTTTGGTGACGACAGTGTAGCGGCCGCCGGTGGAGGCCATGGTGCCGGTCAGCGGACCGGTTGACCAGATGATCTTGTTGTCTGGCGAGAGCGGGTCGACTTTGGCGTCGAGCTCCTCGACCAGGTATTTGGAGGCCAAGCCGCGCGAGCCGAGATAGCTGCGCGCCCAGTCCATGTTGAGGGGCTCCGATTGAACGGTGCCGGTGCTGAGGTTGACGCGAAGGATTTTTCCTGCCCAAGACATGGTGTGACTCCTCAGGCCGAAGCGGGGTTGTTGGTTTGATTGCCGAGCTTGTCGGCCCAGGCGGCCATCTTGCCCAGACCGGTCCAGTTGGCATCGATGTAGGTGATGGCACCGGTCGGGCAGGCCTCGGCGCACGCCGGTTGGCCGCCGCACAGGTCGCATTTCTGCACCTTGCCGGTTTCCTGCACATAGTTGATGGTGCCGAAGGGGCAGCTGATGGTGCAGACCTTGCAGCCCACGCAAGTGCTGTCGTTGACCACCTTGGCGCCGGTGGCCTTGTCGACCGTGATGGCCTCGACCGGGCAGGCATGCAGACACCAGGCTTCATCGCACTGGGTGCAGGTGTAGGGCACTTTCTTGCCGGTCTCGTGGAAGTCGAACACCTTGATGCGCGACTTGGCCGGCGCGAACACGCCGTAGTTCTCGAAGCTGCAGGCCATTTCGCACTGCAGGCAGCCTGTGCATTTTTCGGGATTGAGGTGCAGGGTCTTTTGCATGGCGCTCGGTCTCCGGCCGGTCTGGGGGATGGAGCAAGCGCTGGCCTGCTCAGCTTATGCAATCTTGGACATAGCGACCGTGGCTGACCACCCGGGCCTTTCCCTGAGCCGGGGCCAAAAAAAGGCCCTGCGTGTACCAGCTTGGTACAAACAGGGCCTGTGATTGCGAATGCGTGTCGATCAGCCGGCGTGGCTCACGCCGGTGCGATCCTATTCAGGCTCAGGGTGCGTTGCCGAAGAACAGTTGTTCGCCACCGATCTTGTAGCCGTTGATGCTGGCCTGGCCGGCCGGCGAGACCACCCAGTCCGCAAACTGCTGGGCCAGCGCGGTCTTGACATGCGGATGCTTGGCGGCCGACACCACCATCACGCCGTACTGGTTGAACAGCTTCTTGTCACCCTCGACCAGCACCTTCAGGTCAGCGCGGTTCTTGAACGACAGCCAGGTGCCCCGGTCGGTCAGCACATAGCTGCCGGTGGAGGCGCCCATGTTCAGCGCCGGCCCCATGCCGCAGCCGCATTCCTTGTAGCCGGCCGGCTTGGCGGCAGCCAGGTCCACGCCCGAGCCCTTCCACAGCCGCAGCTCGGCCGCATGGGTGCCGCTCTTGTCGCCGCGCGAGATGAAGCCAGCGCCCGAGGCCGCCAGCTTGGCAAAGGCGCTGTTGATGTCGCTGCCCTGCAGCTTGGCCGGGTCGGCGGCGGGGCCGACCACGACGAAGTCGTTGTACATCACGTTGCGGCGCTGGGTGGCAAAGCCCTCGGCCAGGAACTTCTCCTCGGCCACCGTGTCGTGCACGAAGACCACATCGGCATCGCCGCGGCGGCCGGTGTCCAGCGCCTGGCCGGTGCCCACGGCCACCACCCGCACGTCGATGCCGGTGGCCGCCTTGAAGGCCGGCAGCAGGTGGCCGAACAGGCCGGACTGCTCGGTCGAGGTGGTGGAGGCCACGACGATGCTCTTGTCCTGGGCCAGGGCCGACCCGGCAGTCAGGCTGGTCAGCAGGCCGCCGGTCAGGCAGGCCAGAAGAAAGCGGCGGGGGAGTTTCAATGCCATGGCAGTTCACCTTTGAGAAACTGAGCCGCTTCCGGAGGGAGCGGCTCATTGAAGAATCGGTCGACCGGACGCTCGACCAGCAGTCGGCCCTCGTCCAGATAGGCCACGCGGTTGCACAGGCGCTTGACCTGGCCGAGGTTGTGGGTACTCATCACCACCGTCACGCCGTCCTGGGCCAGGGCCTCGATCAGGGACTCCACCTCGCGCTTGGCGGAGGGGTCCAGGCTGGCCGTCGGTTCGTCCAGGAACATCACGTCGGGCCGCAGGGCCCAGGCCCGGGCCAGCGCCAGTCGTTGTTGCTGGCCTCCGGACAGGCTGCGGGCGGGGCGCTTGGCCTCGGCCAGCAGGCCCACCCGGGTCAGCGCGCGCTGGGCCCGTGCTTGGCGCTCAGTGCGGGGAACACCGCGCAGCCACAGGCCGAGCGTGATGTTGCGCCAGCAGGAGAAGTTCAGCAGAAAGGGCCGCTGGAACAGCATGGCCATGATCAGCGGCCCTGGCCCGCCAGCGGCCACCTGCCGGCTGCCGGCACTGGCTGGCAACAAACCATGGAGCAGGCGCAGCAGGGTGGTCTTGCCCGAGCCATTCGCGCCCACCAGTGCCAGGCGGTCGCCACGGTTCAGCATGAGATCGACCGATTGCAAGGCCAGGCGCCCGCCCAGGCAGACGCTGGCGCCCCGGAGCTCGATCAGGGGGGCGGCCGGTGGCGGCCCGGCGGCGCGGTCGGTGTTCTTCATGCCCACACCGCGCCTGGTGTGCCCGACTGCCGGTGCAGCAGCCCGATCAGCAGGTTCAATGCCGCCACCACGGTCAGCAGCACGATGCCCAGAGCCAGGGCCAGCGGCAGGTCACCCTTGGAGGTTTCGAGGGCGATGGCCGTGGTCATCACCCGGGTCAGGCCGTTGATGTTGCCGCCGACCATCATGACCGCGCCCACCTCGGCCAGGGCCCGGCCGAAGGCGGTCAGCAGCACGGTCAGCACACCCAGCCGGGCATGGGCCAGCAGCAGCAGGGCCGAGGTGAGCGGCCGGGCCCCCAGCGAATGCAACTGGTCGCCTCCGTCGTTCAGTCCGTCCAGCACCAGGCGCCGGGCCAGGGCGGCGATCAGGGGCACGACCAGGATGCTTTGGGCCACGATCATGGCCGCGGGCGTGAACAGCAGGCCCCAGCTGCCCAGCGGGCCGGATCGCGACAGCAACAGGTAGACCAGCAGGCCGACCACCACCGAAGGCAGGGCCAGCAGGGTGTTGAGCAGACCGACCAGCAGACCGTGTCCGGGGAAGCGCGCAACCGCCAGCCAAGCGCCGAGCAGCAGACCGAACACCGCACCGATCAGACAGGCACTGATGCTGACGCGCAGGGACAGGGCCACGATCTGACCGAGCGCGGGGTCGGCCGATCGGATCATTTCCAGGGCCAGCGCCAGGCTTTCAGTGAGTGTGTTCATCAACGGTTGGGAAGGCCGCGGCGCGCGGCGAGCTGCGGCGCGATTGTCGGAGCGGGCCGGCGTGCTTGCGATATGTAGCAAGTTGCATAAGGGAATCCTCAGGGCCTTGAGCCTGGGCGCACCGGGCGGGCCGGCCAAGGGTGGTGGCGGTGCGGGTCCGCGTCACAATCCGGGCTTGCCCGTTTCGTTTGCTTGCCGCAGCCCTTCGTCATGAATCAGCCTGGCCCTTCCCCCTTGATGGCGGGTGATCCGCAATTGACCGTGGCGCAAGCCCGCGCGGCCATCGCGGCCGCTTTGCATCCCATCACCGATACCGAGGTCGTGCCCCTGCTGCAGGCGCTCGGGCGGGCGCTGGCTGTCGACGTGATCTCACCGATCGATGTGCCGGCGCATGACAACTCGGCCATGGACGGCTATGCCTTTGCCGGGCGGGACCTGCACGCCACGGAAGCCACCCGGTTGCGGGTGGTTGGCACGGTGCTGGCCGGCGCGGGCAGCGTCGCAGCCATCGGACCGCAGGAATGCCTGCGCATCATGACCGGCGCGGTCATGCCCCCGGGCCTGGATACGGTGGTGCCGCAGGAGCTTTGCCATCGGGAGACCGGCGCCGAGGGCGACTGGGTGAGCCTGGCGCCCGGCGTGCTGCGTGCGGGTGAGAACCGGCGCGAACGGGGCGAGGACCTGAAGCAGGGACATCCGGCCTTGCGGGCCGGCCGCATCCTGCGGTCGGCTGACCTGGGCTTGATGGCCTCGCTGGGCCTGGTGCAGGCCACGGTGTTCCGGCGCCTGCGGGTGGCCTTGTTCTCGACGGGTGATGAGCTTTGCGCTCCCGGCGAGCCGCTGGCACCGGGCTGCATCTACGACAGCAATCGCACCAGCCTGATGGCGGCGCTGACGCGCCTGGGTTGCGAGGTGCTGGACCTGGGCCTGGTGCCCGACCAGCCTGCCGCCCTGCGCGCCACCCTGAACGAGGCCGTGAGCCGGGCCGATGTGGTGTTGACCAGTGGCGGGGTGAGTGTCGGTGACGCCGACTTCACCCGCGACCTGCTGGCGGAGATGGGCGAGGTGGCGTTCTGGAAGGTGGCCATGCGGCCCGGGCGGCCTTTCGCCTTCGGCCCGCTGCGCCGGCCCGATGGCGCCGGTGGCCCGGTCTGGTTGTTTGCCCTGCCTGGCAATCCGGTGGCGGCGCTGGTGACTTTCTACGCCTTTGCCCGCGAGGCACTGCAACAGCTGGGTGGCGCCCAGGTCGAGCCGATGCCCACCTTGCGGGCCCGGTCGGTGGACGCCATCCGCAAGCGACCCGGCCGCACCGAGTTCCAGCGCGGCGTGCTGCGCCAGGACCCGGACGGACAGTGGTCGGTGCGGCTGACCGGCGCCCAGGGCGCCGGCGTGCTGCGCAGCATGAGCGAGGCCAATGCCCTGGTGGTGCTCGGACATGACCAGGGCTCGGTGGCGGCCGGTGAGCCGGTCGAGGTCTGGCTGTTTGACGGACTGACCTGAAGCAGCCGGCGGTCCGCCTCGACGATCAGAGGTTGCTGGTCGCCCGCACGTCTTCGAGGCTGGTCAGCCCGGCCAGGACTTTCTCGATGCCGTCCTGGCGCAGGGTGCGCAGGCCTTCGCTGAGGCTTTGCTGCAGGATGTCGTCGGCGCGGGCGCCGGTCTGGATCAGGTGGCGCAATTCGCGCGAGATGGTCAGCAGCTCATGGATGCCGACCCGGCCGCGCACGCCGGTCTGGTCACAGGCCTTGCAGCCGGGGCTGTGGTGCTTCATCAGCCGGCCCTGGCTGCCAAAGCGCTGCAGCCACTCGCTGCGCAAGCTGTCGCGGGTGGCGGCCGTGGCGCGTTCGCCGAGCACATGCAGATGGTCGTCGAGCAGTTCTTCAACCCATTCGGGCGATGCCGGTTCGGCCATCTTGCAGCTTGGGCACAGGCGGCGCACCAGGCGCTGGGCCAGCACGGCCAGCAGGGCGTCGGCAAAGTTGAACGGGTCCATGCCCATGTCGACCAGCCGGGTCACCGTCTCGGCGGCGCTGTTGGTGTGCAGGGTGGACAGCACCAGGTGGCCGGTCAAGGATGACTCGACGGCGATCCGGGCGGTTTCGGCGTCGCGGATCTCACCGACCATGATCACGTCCGGATCGGCGCGCAGGAAAGCCCGCAGCGCCTTGGCAAAGGTCCAGTCGATCTTGGGGTTGACCTGCACCTGGCGCAGGCCGGGCTGGGTGATCTCGACCGGGTCTTCGGCCGTCCAGATCTTGCGCTCGGGAATGTTGATGTGGCTGAGTGCCGAATGCAGGGTGGTGGTCTTGCCCGAGCCCGTCGGGCCCACGCACAGCACCATGCCGTAGGGCCGCTCCACCGCTTCCATCAGCGCCTTGAGGTTGCGCGGCGACATGCCCAGCTTGTCCAGCGGAATCGGTTTGGCCGAGGCCAGCAGGCGCATCACGGCGTCTTCCAGGCCATTGGCGGTGGGGATGGTGGCGACCCGCAGCTCCAGCGGGCAGGAGGGCACGAAGCGGCCGAAATTGATCTTGCCGTCCTGCGGCCGGCGGCGCTCGGAGATGTCGAGATCGCACATCACCTTGATGCGGGCAATCATGGCGCTGCGGTAGGTGTGCGGCAGCTCCAGGTAGGGCCGCAGCATGCCGTCCCGGCGGAAGCGGATGCGCAGCTTCTCGCTGCCCGGATGGGTCTCGATGTGGATGTCGGAGACGCCCTGGTTGCGGGCTTCGACGATCATGGTGTTGATCAGGCGCACCAGGGTGCTGTCGGCCTGCTCCACGGCCGACTCGTCCTGCGACGCATCGGCTTGCCGGCTCAACTCCAGATCGGCGACCAGGCGGTCGGTGCCGTCTTCATCAAAGCTCAGGCCGGCCGCATCGATCGGGCTCAGCGTCAGGCTGTCGGCCAGACCGTTGCGTTGATAGATGGTGACGATCTGCCCAGCCAGGTCGTCGGTGGCGGGCAGCACCGCCACGACCTTGCCTTGGGCGGTGAACGCCAGCTCCTCCAGCACATCACCGCGCGACGGATCCTCGATCGCCACCACCAGCCGGCCGGGCAGGGCTTGAAGCGGCAGGGCGCACAGGCGGCGGGCGGTCTGGTAGGGCACTTGCTTGAGCGCGGCCAGATCGATGGGGTAGTCCTCGACCCGGACGATCGGGTAGCCCATCTTGCGGGCCAGCGCGGTGCGCAGTTCAGTGCGCTGGATCTTGCCGCTGCGCACCAGCAACTCGCCCAGCGGCACAGTGCGGTTGGTACTTTGCTCGGCCAGGGCCTGGTCCAGCTGCCCCTGGCTGAGCAGGCCCAGGCCCATCAAGGCTTCGCCGATGCGCATCATCGGCATGCGAGCCTGGGTCGCAAGGGCGGCTTCCAGCTGCTCCCGGCTGACCACGTTCAGGTTCAGCAGCACATCGCCCAGTCGCTGTGCCCGCAGCTCCTGCTGCTCGGCCA
>CALRVU010000070.1:0-9566 GCA_943371685.1 Bordetella parapertussis
TCATTTGCTGGACAGCCGGCAGCGTCAGGGCGCGAGCTTCAGCCTGGCGCGCTTGCGCGAGAGCGCCTGGCCCACGGGCATGACGCGCAGCGATGGCGGCTTGCGTTTGCGCGCCTCGATGGCTTGATCTTTCTCTGGTTGGCGCAGCCCGGTGCGGGCGGTTGCGCATGACCGGTGTTGTTTGCCCGACGCGAGAAAAACTGAGGTTCACCATGAAGTTTGTCAATCCGACCTTTGCCGCTCTGACCCTGATGGGCTTGGCCTGGGGCAGCGCGCAGGCGCAGACCACCGTCAGCGAGCCCTGGGTGCGCGGCACCGTGGCTCAGCAGAAGGCCACCGGCGCATTCATGCAGATCAGCTCCGCCCAGGGCGGCCGGCTGGTGTCGGCTGCCTCGCCGGCCGCCGGTGTGGTCGAGATCCACGAGATGAAGATGGAAGGCAGCACCATGAAGATGGCTGCGGTGACCGGTATCGATCTGCCTGCCGGCAAGGCCGTCGAGCTCAAGCCTGGCGGCTATCACGTGATGTTGATGGACCTGAAGCAGCCCCTCAAGGCGGGCGACAACGTGCCGCTGACCCTGGTGGTCGAAGGCAAGGATGGCAAGAAGGAGACGCTGAACGTGACGGCGCCGGTGCGTGCGCTGGGTGCCATGCCGGCAGGTCATGACGGCATGAAGCACTGATTCCCTGCCTGCGCCCGCCACGAATTGAACCCATTGGAGACCTGTTCTTGAAACACCGAAATCTGCTGCCCTGCCGGCTCCGTGCGCTGACCTTGGCGATCGCTGCTCTGGCCATGTCTGCGTCTGCGTCGGCGCAGACCAACGAACCACAGCGCGTCGAGATCACCGGTGCGGCCCAGCCCTACCAGGCTCAAGCCACCACCGCCGCGACCAAGACCGACACGCCGACCCTGCTCACGCCGCAATCCGTGCAGGTCGTGCCACGCGCGGTGCTCAATGACCAGAAGGCTCTGACGCTGACCGATGCGGTGCGCAATGTGGCCGGTGTGGGCACGGACTTCGGTTTCAACGGCAGTGCTCAGCCCTTGCTGATCCTGCGGGGTTTCCAGACCGCATCGATGACCGCGTCGGGCAACATGTCCGGGATGTCGGTCTACTTCATCAACGGCGTCAAGGTTCAGGGTGTGCCGCTGAACATGGCGAATGTGGATTCCGTTGAAGTGGTCAAGGGCCCGGCCTCGGTGCTCTACGGGCGATCCGAACCGGGCGGGTTGGTCAATGTGGTTCCCAAGGCCCTGACGGCAGCGTCGCGCCTGGGCCTGGAGCAGACGATCGGTCAGTACGGCCTTTCGCGCTCGCTGATCGAGGGCGGCGCTGCGCTGAACGCCGACAAGACGGTGCTTGGGCGGGCGTCCTTGTCCTATGAGACGAGCGAGTCGAATCGTGATTTCGTCGAGAACCGCCTGGGTGCTTTCAGCGGCACGCTGGCCTGGGTTCCCGATGCCGACACCCGTGTGGCCTTGACGGTCGACCACAACGCACAGAAGTATCGCAACGACTTCGGCGTGCCTGCCGATGGTGATCGGCCTGCCAAGCTGCCGCGCTCGCGCCAGTACAACGATGCCCCTGAGCTGTCGTCGATCACCAGTGATTCGGTGCTGCTGGACGCGCAGACCAAGCTGGCGACGAACTGGACCTTGAAGGGCCGGTTGGTGTCGATGCGCGCCAAGACCCATGAAGTGGACGTTTGGCCCTACCGCGAGAACTACGGCCTGGCGGCCGAGACCTGCGACAACTCGGCTGGCTTGTCCAAGCTGTGCCGCTATTACTTCTATGTGCGCCCGGACGGCAAGGTCAAGCTGGATCAAGCCACGGTCGATCTGATCGGCGAGGTTCGATGGGGCGGACTGCAGCACAAGCTGCTGGCCGAGCTGGACCACTACAGCACCAAGAAGACAGGCGATGTCTACTTCACCCAGATCAACTCGGTCGACGTGTTCAACCCGGTGCTCGGCAGTGCCCCGGCACTCGACACCAGTTTTCCGATCGCGGTGGACGATCACAACCGGTGGACCAGCCTGACCCTGCAGGATCAGGTCGCCTTTGGCGGTGGCTGGCACGGTGTGTTCGCGCTGCGTCATGACCGCACCGAGGCCATCTACACGCTGACCCCCGGTACCGCGCCGAACAAGCAGTCGTTCACCACGCCGCGCGTGGGGGTGGTGTGGGAGTTCCTGCCAAGCCAGACGCTTTATGCGCAGTACCAGGATTCCATCGCGGCCAACAATGGGCGCGACCCGAGCGGTGTGGCGCTGGAGGCCGAACGGGCTCGGCAGATCGAGTTCGGCTGGAAGCAGTCGGCACTGGATGGCCGGTTCAATACGACGGTGGCCGTGTACGAACTGGTCAAGCGCAACCGCGCCGACTTCAGCCTTTACCCCGTCGTCACCACCGTCGGTGAGGCCCGTTCGCGCGGCCTGGAAGTGGATGCCATCGGTCAGGTCTCGACCCAGCTCGCTTTGATCGGGTCGTACACCTACCTTGACGCCAAGGTGACCAAGGACCCGATCTATCAGGGCACGCGTCTGGCCAACACGGCGCGCAACGCCGGAAGCCTGTGGGGTCGCTGGATGTTTGACGAGCAATGGGCGGCTGGTGCGGGCGTGTTCCTGCAGGGCGAGCGCCAAGGGGATGTGGGCAACACCTTCCAGCTCCCAGGCTATGGCCGGGTCGATGCGATGGCCTCGTATGCCTTCAAGTCGGGCGGTGCCAAGGGCTCGGTGCAGTTCAACGTGAAGAACGTGTTCGACAAGCTTTACTACAGCGGCAGCCATCCGCTGGTGAAGGACTGGATCCAGCCTGGGGCACCACGCACTGCGTCGGTGACCTTGCGCCTGGACTATTGAGGGGGCTGAGATGACACAAGCACGACGAGATTTCCTTCGGCAGATCGCAGCCGCCGGCCTGGCCGGTGCCGCCGGATCGGCTCATTCGGCCGAGCCTGCCAAGCCAGGCGCCGCGCCCGACCATGACATGAGCGCGTTTCCGCCGGAGTGGCTGGGCAAGGAGCAGATCGCCATGCTGCTCTACCCCGAGTTCACGGCGCTTGACCTGGTCGGGCCGCATCACATGCTGGCAGCGCTCTGGGGCGCCAAGGTTCATCTGGTGGCGGCCACCCGCGACCCGGTGCGCAGCGACACCGGCCTGAGCTTCGTGCCCAGCATGACGCTGGACGAGGTGCCGGCCGAACTGGACATCCTGTTCTTGCCGGGCGGTGGACAAGGCACGCTCAATGCCATGCAGGACAGCCGGCTCATTGCATGGGTCGCTGATCGGGCCCACAAGGCCAAGTTGGTGGCTTCGGTCTGCACCGGCTCGCTGATCCTGGGTCAGGCCGGCGTGCTGCGGGGCAAACGGGCGACGACCCATTGGGCCACCCATGCGCTGCTGAAGGACTTCGGTGCCATTCCCGTGGATGAGCGAGTGGTCTGGGACGGCAAGCTCGTCACTGGCGCCGGGGTGTCGGCTGGGCTGGACCTGGGCTTGCAGGTGGTGGCCAAGCTGCGCGACAAGGTCTATGCGCAGAGTGTGCAGTTGCTGGCCGAATACGCGCCGCAGCCACCCTTCAATGCCGGCACGCCCAAGACCGCGCCCGCCGAGGTCCATCAGATGATGGGTTCGATGTTTGACCCGCTCCTGGTGGGCATGCGCGCATCAGCCAAGTCGGCCCTGGGTGCATGACGCCTGAGCCTGGTCCGCCAGCGCGGACCAGGCTCAGCCCAGGCCCTTGAGCGCGAGCTTGATGCCCTCCGACACGCTGATGTCGGCGGGCAGCTTCTTGAGCGCGGCAGCTGCGTCTTTCTCGTTGTAGCCCAGGGCCATCAGGGCCTGGACGATGTCGGCCTGGGCCTCGCTGGCGATGGCGCCGCCGGCGGGCAGGCCCAGATCGGGGCCGAGCTTGCCCTTGAGTTCGAGCAGCAGACGCTCGGCCGTCTTTTTGCCGATGCCGGGCACTTTCTGCAGCCGGCCGCCCTCTTGGCGGGCCACGGCGCCGGCCAGATCGGCCACCGACAAGCCCGACAGGATCGACAGCGCGGTGCGCGGGCCGACGCCGCTGATCTTGACCACCTCGCGGAAGGTGGCGCGCTCTTCCTGGGTCAGGAAGCCGTAGAGGAGGTGGGCGTCTTCGCGCACCACCTGGTGGATCAGCAAGGTCACCTTCTCGGCCAGCCCGGGCAGGTTGTAGAAGGTGCTCATGGGCACATCCACCTCGTAGCCCACGCCACCCACATCCACCAGCACCAGCGGTGGCGACTTTTCTGCAATCAATCCGGTCAGGCGTCCAATCATGGAACCATTATGGCGACAGTGGGGCAGGCCGGTACCGCCCGGGCCACGGGTTGCGCTGGCTCGCACGCGCCGGGCCTTTGGCCGACAATGCAGGACCGGCGCAGGGGTTCTGCGCCGCCAGCTTTGAAGGCGTCCGTTTGATTCTTCGCCATACTTTCTCACCCCTCGACAATGCCCGTCTGGCGCATTTGTGCGGCGCGCTCGACGAGCACCTTCGTGCGATCGAGGCAGCCTTGCCGGTGACGATCTCGCGCCGCCAGGGGGCTTTCAAGATCGACGGCAGCAAGCGCGACACCGAGCGCGTGCTGGCCCTGCTGGAGACGCTGTACGAGCGTGCCAGGAAGCCGATCGGCGCCGAGACTTTCCAGCTGGCGCTGGACGACCTGCGGCGCGGCGACCGGCCGGTGCGCCTGCCTGATGCGGCTGAGGGCGACATCGTGCTGCACACCCGGCGCGCCGACCTGACCGGCCGCACGCCCAACCAGCTGCAGTACATGCGGCAGATCCTGGACCATGACCTGACCTTGGGCATCGGCCCGGCCGGCACGGGCAAGACCTTTCTGGCGGTGGCCTGTGCGGTGGATGCGCTGGAGCGCAGCGCGGTGCAGCGCATCGTGCTGACGCGGCCGGCGGTGGAGGCCGGTGAGCGCCTGGGCTTCTTGCCGGGTGACCTGACCCAGAAGATCGACCCCTATCTGCGGCCGCTGTACGACGCACTCTACGACCTGATGGGTTTTGATCGCGTGACCAAGGCCTTCGAGAAAGGCACGCTGGAGGTGGCGCCGCTGGCCTTCATGCGCGGCCGCACGCTGAACCATTCCTTCGTGATCCTCGACGAGGCGCAGAACACCACGCCCGAGCAGATGAAGATGTTCCTGACCCGGATCGGCTTCGGCTCCAAGGCGGTAGTGACCGGGGACATCAGCCAGATCGACCTGCCGCGGGGCATGCCCAGCGGGTTGATCGATGCGGCCCAGGTGCTGCAGCGGGTCAAGGGCGTGGCGCTGACGCGCTTTCAGTCGGCCGATGTGGTGCGCCACCCGCTGGTGGCGCGGATCGTGGAGGCCTATGAGGCCCGGGAAGCCTTGCTGGGCAGTCAGGAACGAACATGAGCAAACCGATCGGCAGAGCCGCCAAACCCGAACTGAGTCTGTCCTTGCAGTTTGCCGACCCTTCCCCTCGGTCGGCGCTGCCGCGCCACAAGGTGCAGCGCTGGATCCGCGCGGCGCTGGAGGCCCCGGGTGAGTTCACCGTGCGCATCGTGGGCGAGGAAGAAGGCCGCAGCCTGAACCGCGAGTACCGCGACAAGGACTACGCCACCAATGTGCTGACCTTCGACTACGAGCAGGAGCCGATGGTGCTGGCCGACCTGATCCTGTGCGCGCCGGTGGTGGCACGCGAGGCCGCTGAGCTGGGCATTGCGCTGGGCGATCACTATGCGCACCTGCTGGTGCACGGCACCTTGCACGCCCAGGGCTATGACCACGAGGGCGACGAGGTGGAAGCCGAGGCCATGGAGGCCCGTGAAACCGAGATCCTGCTGGGCCTGGGCCTGGCCGACCCCTACGCCAAGGCCGATTGAGGCGCCTCGGACCCGATCAGCGCCGGCTGGTGGTGCCCAGGTAGCGCTTGCGCCAGAAGAAGGTCACCAGTCCGACGCCCACCAGCAGCATCAGGCCCATGGCGATGGCAAAACCGTTGGTCTTGTGGAGCAGCGGAATCTCGTCGAAGTTCATGCCGAAGATGCCGGTGATCAGGTTCAGCGGCAAGAAGATGGCGGTGAGCACGGTCAGGGTGCGCATGATGTCGTTGGTGCGCTGACCAAGGGCTGAAAAGTGCATCTGCACAGCGCCTTCGGCTGACTGACCCAGCCGCCGCACATGGTTGAGCACCCGCTCGATGTGCTCCAGCACATCGCGTGAGCGCACCCGCAGCAGCTCGCGCTCGCGCTGGGCGGCGGGCAGGGTTTCGGGTGGCCATTCGTCCAGCGCGTCGATCCACTCTTGAATCGCACTGCGCTGGTCTTCGCAGGTGTCTTCGAGCAGGTGCAGCGCATCGCGCGAGGACAGTACCAGCTGCCAGTCCGAGAAGCGGCCGTTGGGCCGCAGCAGCTCGTTCTGCAGCGACGAGAGGTGGCGCGTCAGCAGCCGGCGCAGCTCCAGGTAGCTGTCCACCATGTGGTTGACCATGCGCAGCATCAGCTCGGCCGGGCTGGTCGGCAAGCGGGCCACGCCGCGCGCATCGGACTCGCGCAGGTGCTGGGCCAGTCGCAGGGCAAAGTATTCGCGCACCTGGCAATCCACCGGGTGGATGGTGATCAGCACCCGGTCAAAGATGGCGAAGCCGACCGGGCTGGTGTCGATGGCTGCCAGGGCCCGCTGGGCCGAGGCCAGCGTGCCCCGGTCCTCGTCCAGGAACAGGTTCTTGCTGCCGGCCCCGGCCGCCAGCCGGCGGAACACCAGCATGTCGTACCAGGAGGTGTCGTCGAAGTGCGAGGGGAGCTGGTTGTTCAGCAGGTCACTGACATGCAGGTCGACCAGCCCCGCGCCCGTCCAGGCATGGAGCTGCTGCTGGATTTCGCTGCAACCGACCTCGAACTCGCGCCGCGCACTGCCGATCCAGATGAATCCGTTGGCTGGCAAGGCATGGGGCAGGCTGTCGAGCTCGGTGAACTCGTCCGGGGAGACATGGAAGATGCGCATGGGCTGGAGTGTGCCGGCTGCGTGTGTCTCAAGCCTGCTTGAGCAGGCGGGCTGCGTCCAGCGCGAAATAGCTCAGCACGCCGTCGGCGCCGGCGCGCTTGAAGGCGAGCAAGGCCTCCATCATCACCGCGTCGTGGTTGAGCCAGCCGTTCTGCGCGGCGGCCTTGATCATGGCGTACTCGCCGCTGACCTGGTAGGCAAAGGTCGGCATGCGGAACTCGTCCTTGACCAGCTTGACGATGTCGAGGTAGGGCATGCCGGGTTTGACCATGACCATGTCGGCGCCTTCGGCAATGTCCAGCGCCACCTCGCGCAGGGCCTCGTTGGCATTGGCCGGGTCCATCTGGTAGGTCTTCTTGTCGCTCTTGCCCAGGTTGGCGGCCGAGCCCACGGCGTCGCGGAAGGGGCCGTAGAAGGCACTGGCGTACTTGGCGCTATAGGCCATGATGCGGGTGTGGATGTGGCCAGCGCCCTCCAGGGCCTGGCGGATGGCGCCGATGCGGCCGTCCATCATGTCGCTCGGGGCGACGATGTCCACCCCGGCGGCAGCCTGCACCAGGGCCTGCTCGCGCAGCACGGCCACGGTTTCGTCATTGAGGATGTAGCCGGTGTCATCCAGCAGGCCGTCCTGGCCGTGGCTGGTGAAGGGGTCGAGGGCCACATCGGTGAGCAGGCCCAGTTCGGGGAAACGGGCCTTGAGGGCGCGCACCGCCCGGGGCACCAGGCCGTCGGGGTTGGTGGCCTCGCGGCCGAACGGGTCCTTCAGCGCAGGGTCGATCACCGGGAACAGGGCCATCACTGGCACGCCCAGGGCCACGCACTCCTCGGCCACGGCAAACAGCCGGTCGACGCTCATGCGCTGCACGCCGGGCATGCTGGCGATGTCCTGAACCTGGTTCTCACCGTCCAGCACGAACACCGGCAGGATCAGGTCGGAGGGGCTGAGCTGATGCTCGCGCACCATGGCGCGGCTGAAGGCGTCACGGCGCAGGCGGCGGGGGCGGGCGGCGGGGTAGGCGGGCTGGCTCAAAACTTGGCTCCTGGCGCGCGGGGCGCGTTGCGCGGCACGCACAGCGCGGGCCGAGGTGTGACGGAATGCAGGGATTGTCCATGACAGCCACCCTGTCGCCAGTGTTACAGTCGAACCTGAGCGGTACCTGTGAGGGTGCTTCTCCCTGCTTTTCCTCCCTGAGCAGGTGCCTCTGCGTATGACAGCGTACAGGCTTTGCAGCCCCGGCCGTGGCCGGGGCTCTTTCTTTTCCGGCGTCCATAATCCTGCGCATGAGCAATGCGTACCTCTGGATCAAGGCCTTCCACATCGTGTTCGTGGCGAGCTGGTTTGCCGGGCTGTTCTACCTGCCCCGATTGTTCGTGAACCTGGCCATGGTGGCGCCTGACAGCCATGCCGAGCGCGAGCGCTTGCTGCTGATGGCGCACAAGCTCTACCGCTTTGCCACCCTGCTGATGGTCCCGGCGCTGTTGCTGGGTGCCTGGTTGTGGCTGGGCTACGGCGTGGGCCGTGGCCCCGGCAGTGGCTGGATGCATGCCAAGCTGGCGCTGGTGGTGGCCGTGGTCGGCTATCACCATGTGTGCCGCGCTCAGTTGCGTCGCTTCGAGCAGATGGCCAACCGGCGCAGCCACCGCTGGTTCCGGGTCTTCAACGAGGTGAGTGTGCTGTTGTTCATCGCCATCGTGCTGTTGGTGGTGGTCAAGCCGTTCTGAACGGCCGACCCGCTGCGACGACCGCTCGGACACGCCCTGTGGCCACCGCACACCGCAGCTCGGCCATTCCGTTGGCGCTGCTGTTTGCGGCGCTGATCGTCTACGCCAGCCTCTACCCGTTTGCCGACTGGCGCTGGCCTGGCGGGCTGCGCGGCCTGGAGTGGCTGTTGCTGCCCATGCCGCCCTGGCGCGATCGTTTTGACATCGTCGCCAACCTGCTGGGCTATCTGCCGCTGGGGGCCCTGATCTATCTGGCCGGCGTGCGCAGCGGCGGGCGGCCCTGGGCCGTCTGGTGCGTGGCCGTGGCAGGGGCGGCGCTGCTTTCCTGGGTGCTGGAGGTGAGTCAGCACTTTCTGCCCGGACGTTTTCCCTCGGCGCTGGACTGGTTGCTCAATGCGGCCGGTGCGGTGCTGGGTGCCACCCTGGGCGCCTTGACGCAGGCCTTGCGCTTGATCCAGCGCTGGCAGCAGACCCGTGATCGATGGTTCTTGCGGCGCAGCAGTGGGGCGCTGGTCCTGATGCTGCTGTGGCCTTTCGGACTGCTGTTTCCCACGCCGTTTCCGCTGGGCCTGGGGCCCAGCTGGGAACGCTTGCAGGAGGAGCTGATCGACTGGCTGCTGGATGCCCAATGGGCGCAGCGCGCACTGGAGTGGGTGATGGATCTGAGTCCGATGCTGGACCGCCTGCCGGGGGGGCTGGAGGCGGTGGGCATGGTGCTGGGGTTGCTCGGGCCCTGTCTGCTGGCCTTTTCGGTGACGCGGCCGGGCTGGCGCCGGGCCGTGATGGCTGTGGGTGCGGTGGTGCTGGGCTGGTCGGGCACGGCGCTGTC
>CALRVU010000071.1:0-9561 GCA_943371685.1 Bordetella parapertussis
ATCACACCCAGGTCGTCGGACAGGTGCTGCGTCAGCTGGACCAGCTCAGGAATCAGCAGATCGCCGTCAATGCGCGTGCAACTGCTGGGCAGGTCGCGCAGCCAGCGGCCCTCGAGTCCCACTGCCGCCATCTCCCGCCCAAGGTCCAAGGGCTGGGCATCGGGCTGATCGGCATGGGCGGCGGCGGCCTGCAACACCGTCAAGCAGAGCTTCAGGCGGTCATTGGCAGCCAACGCGGCCTGGATCCAGGCCGGCAGCAGCAGGCTGCTCTGGCCCATGGCGGCAACCGCATCAGATTTTTGCATTGGGAGCTTTGGCAAGGCGTTGTTCAACAGGCAGTAGCCACCCAGTCTGGGCAGCTCGCGTGACAATTTCGCGGCAATTTCCGCGCGTCCACCGATGGTTTGAGATGCGTCAATCGCGGTGCACATCCCCGTCCTTTCGCCAGGGAAACCCGCTGCAATGCGCGCTGACGCACCGACATCAAGGGAAGGATTCCCCCCCAGATCAGGCGCTTGACAAGCCGTCTCACCCCACTTAGGCTCTGCATCGTCATCATATGCCGATATCGTCGACATCAATTGGATGCCGGGCGGCGATGCATACAGGAGCACAGCCATCTTGGAAACGCGCAAGCTGATCGCCCCGGCCCTGGCCGCAGCCCTGCTGGCTGCCGTCTCAGCCGGGGTCTGGTACTCAAACACCCGCCTGCAAGAAGACACCAGCAGCGCCGCGGCCGTCAAGCTGGAGCAGGCCCAGCAGGTGACCCTGCGCGGCCTGATCGGCTCGGAGAAGGAGTCATTCTTTGCCGACCCCCGGGTGCAGAAGGCGCTGGCAAGCCATGGCCTGACCGTGAACGTCGAGAAGGCCGGTTCGCGCGCCATTGCCAGCCGCTTTGACGCCAGCAAGTTCGATTTCGGCTTCCCGTCGGGTGCGCCGGCCGCGCAGCAACTGCGTGCGCTGGCCAAGGCGCCCAATGTGTACACGCCTTTCTACACGCCCATCGTGTTCGCCAGTTGGCGGCCCATTGCCGAAATCCTGGTGGCCAACGGGCTGGCAGCCAAGCAGGGCGAGTTCTATTACATCGTCGACCTGCCCGGCCTGATGGCGATGGTGGAAAAAGGCACCCGGTGGAAGGACCTGAAGGCCAGTGGCGCCTTCGCCACCACGAAGTCGGTGCTGGTCAATTCCACCGATGTGCGCACCTCCAACTCGGCCGCGATGTACCTGGCCCTGGCCAGCTACCTGGCGAATGCACAACAGATCGTGCAAAGCCAGGATGACGTCGACCGGGTCATGCCGGTGGTGGCGCCCCTGTTCTTGCGCCAGGGCTTCCAGGAGCAGTCATCGTCCGGCCCCTTCGAGGACTACCTGGCCCTGGGCATGGGCAAGGCCCCGTTGCTGGTGGCGTATGAGTCGCAGATGGTCGAGTTCTGGCTGCGCAGCCCCGACAAGCTCAAGAGCGACATGGTGCTGCTCTACCCCCAGCCCACGGTGTACTCCAAGCATGTGCTGGTGCCCTACACCCCGGCCGGCGCGCGCCTGGGTGTGGCACTTGAGACTGACCCGGCGCTGCGCGCACTGGCGCATGAGTACGGCTACCGCACTGGCGGCGACACCAAGGGCCCCGAGACCTGGGCCCAGCGTGGCGTCAAGGTGCCCGAGGTGCTGGTCGACGTCATCGACCCGCCGAGCTTTGAATGGCTCGAACGCATGATCACCGGCATTGAGGCCCGCTTCAAGTGAAATCAGGAGACCGCATGAACAACCCCGCATCCCATCCCGCGCCCACCGAACTGCAGGCCCCGCAGTCCTTCTCGCTGGAGCCTCCGGCGGCTGTCGCCGTGGTGGCGCCCGAGTCGGCCAGTGGCAAGGTGCGCCTGAAGCCCGAGGACGTGGCCGAGCTCGACGCCCAGGTACGTCAGTTCATCGACGACATCACGACCCACGGCAGCCAGGATCCGCAGTTCAAGCAGGCCGTCGAGCGCATCCACTCGATGGGCAACAAGGACATCGAAGCCTCGGCATCGGTGTCCAACCGCATGCTGGAGCGGCCGGTGGGCTCGCTGAAGAACGGCCTTTTCGACCAGGGCGCGCAGATCGGCCAGTCGCTGGTGGACCTGCGCCGTCAGATCGAAGAGCTGGACCCGTCCCGGCAAGGCGACCTGTTCTCGGCCCGCAAGCTGCTGGGCATCATTCCGCTGGGCAACAAGCTGGCCGACTACTTCGACCGCTACCAGTCTTCGCAAGCCCATCTGAACGGCATCATCGAGGCCCTCAAGCGCGGCAAGGATGAGCTGATGCGCGACAACGCCGCCATCGAGCAAGAGAAGGTCAACCTCTGGACGCTGATGGAGCGGCTCGAGAAGTACGTGCACATCGGCAAGAAGCTCGATGCGCAACTCGACACCAAGGCCCGCGAGCTGGACGCGAGCGACCCCGAGAAGGCCCGGGTGGTGCGCGAGGAGATGCTGTTCTACGCCCGCCAGAAGGTCACCGACCTGCTGACGCAACTGGCGGTGAACATCCAGGGCTATCTGGCGCTGGACATGATCCGCAAGAACAACCTGGAGCTGATGAAGGGCGTGGACCGGGCCACCACCACCACGGTATCGGCCCTGCGCACCGCCGTGATCGTGGCCCAGGCGCTGTCCAACCAGAAACTGGTGCTGGACCAGATCAGCGCACTCAACACCACCACTGGCAACCTGATCGCGGCCACCAGCGAAATGCTGCGCGACCAGAGCAGCGCCATCCACCAGCAGGCAGCCTCCAGCACCATCGAGATCGCCAAGCTGCAACAGGCCTTTGCCAACATCTATCAGACCATGGACGCGATCGCCGACTTCAAGTCCAAGGCGCTCGAATCGATGCAAACCACGGTCAACACGCTGAGCGATGAGGTGAGCAAGAGCCGCAGCTACCTGGACCGAGTGCGTCAGCAAGAAGGTGCCGCCGCGCTGCAGGCGCCAGGCAGCGGAGTGACGCTGTGAGCAGCCAGCGCGGCGGGCGTGTCGGTCTTGGGCGCTGGGCGGCCAGAGCATGTCTGGCCGTGACCCTGGCCTTGGGCCTGTCGGCATGCAGCAAACCCGAGCCTGACGCTGTGGCCAGCCCGGCCAAAACAGCCACCGCTGCGCCGTTCACCATCTTGGCCGGCTCCGAGCTGAAAGACCTGGAAAGCGCCATCGTGGCCACGGCCCGCACGGCTGGTGTCGACGTCCAGCTCAGCTACGCCGGCACCCTGGACATCGTCGAGCGCATCAATGCCGGCGAGCGCTTCGATGCCATCCTGCCGCCGAACGGCGCCTACCCGGCGCTGGCGCTGCAAACCAAGCCGGTGGCCCGCGACAAGTTGTTCTATTCACGGATCGCCCTGGGCATCAAAGCAGCCAAGCTCAGTGAACTGGGTTGGGATCAAAAGCCGCCTGGCTGGGCCGAGATTGCGGCCGCCGCCGGCAGCGGCAAGCTGCGCTACGGCATGACCAATGCCACCAGCTCCAACACCGGCATGAGCGCCCTGTTCGCCGTGGCCTCGGCGCTGGCCGGCAAGACCGAAGACCTGGCGCCTGACGATGTGGACGAGAAGACCCTCAAGGCTTTCCTGTCAGGGCAGAAGCTGACGGCCGGCAGCTCGGGCTGGCTGGCGGAGGCCTATGTCAAGAACCCATCGGCCATTGACGCGATGGTCAACTACGAGGCCGTGATCCTGCGCGCCAATGACAAGCTGGCGCCAGCCGACCGCTTGACGCTGATCTACCCGCGCGACGGCATGATTTCGGCAGATTACCCGCTGATGCTGCTCAATGCCGAACAGCGCGAGCCTTACAACAAGCTGGTCGCCGGCTTGAAGGGGCTGGCCTTCCAGCGCGAGGCCCTGTCTGCCGCCTTTCTGCGCCCGGCCAATCCCGAGGTGGCGCCTGCAGCTGCTCTGCCCGGCACCGCCGTGGCCGAGCTGGGATTCCCCAACCGGCTGGAGGTGATCGATGCCGTGCTGGCGGCCTATCAGGCACAGTGGCGCAAGCCCGCCACCTCGATCTTCGTGCTCGACCTGAGCGGCTCGATGCGGGGCGAGCGCCTGGAGGCCATGCGCACCGCACTCAAAGCACTGACAGGCACCGAGGGCAGCAGCAACGCCAGCCCCGCCGCCAGCAGCACGGCCAGCGCGCGCTACAGCGCCTTCCAGAACCGTGAGCGGGTGGTGCTGATCACCTTCTCCAGCGAGGTAGCAGCCCCCGTCACCTTGCAATTCGAGGCTGACGCCATCGAAGCCTCGCGTGCTGAATTGCGGCGCCGGGCTGACCGCATGGACGCTGACGGTGGCACTGCGGTCTATTCCGCCTTGGCGGCGGCGCAGAACCTGGCTCAGCAAGAGCTGCAACGTGACCCGGACCGCTTCGTCAGCATCGTCTTGCTGACCGACGGCGAGAGCAACTCAGGCCTGCGGGTGTCGGAGTTCCGCCAGCGCTATGCCGCCGGTATGCCGGCCCGCATCTTCCCGATCTTGTTCGGAGAGGGCAACGTCGCAGAGATGCAGCAGATCGCCCAGCTCTCGGGTGGGCGCGAGTTCGACGGGCGCAAACTGCGGCTCAGCAGCGTGTTCAGGGAAATCCGGGGCTATCAATGATGAATGCGACGAGGCCGGACCATGGCTGAGCGCTCGTTCCAGTTGCGGGCGCTGCTCTTTCTCTACAGCAGCGCCAACATCAGCGGTTGTGCACTGGCCCTGCTCGGGCCAGCCTTGCTGTTTGCCGGCGTGATCGGCACCGGCTGGTTGTTGATCACCGCCGGGCTGTATGGGGCGGGTTGGCTGCTGGGCCGCAAACCGCCCGAGCTGGAACGCCACATCGAGGACAGCCTGACGGTCGAGCAAACGCTGGAGCGTCTGAACCGGCTGGTGGCCTTGGCACAACCCCATTTGACGGCAGAGATGCAGAGCAGCCTCGGCAGCGTGCGCAGCTCGGTGGCCGAGGTCTTGCCCCGCCTGGTGGGCGCCGGCGCCCATGGTGACGACCTGTATGTGGTGCGCGAGACGGTTCTGCGCTACCTGCCCGAAACATTGGCGAACTATGTCGCCCTGCCGCCGGTGTTCCGCACCACGCACAGCCTGAAGGACGGCAAAACCGCCCGGCAACTGCTCGGCGAGCAACTCGAGCTGCTCGACGCCAAGATGCGCGAGATCGTGGCCAATGTGTCGGCCAGCGATGCCGGCGCGCTGATTGCAAACGGCCAGTTCCTGGAGATGAAGTTCCGTCAACCCGATTTTCTGGCGCGCTGAAACGCGCGCCGCTCGAACGACATGCCCCGAACCATCATCGACATCCCCGACAGCCAACTGCGCGAGGTGGATCGCCTGTGCCAGCTCCTCGGCATTTCCCGCGCTGAAGCCGTGCGACGCGGCCTGCAAGGCTTTGTGCAGCAGAACGAGGTCGTCAAGACCGACGGTTTCGGCCTCTGGAAACCTGCCGAAGCCCAGAACCCAAGCCAGGCCCAACCATCCCCGCGCAAGAGGCGCTCCGCATGAACGCCCTCATCGATACTGGCCTCCTGCTTGACTATCTGCAGGGCGATCCCCGGGCGGCCACCGCCATGGAGTCCTGCAAGCACCGCTCGATCAGCGTGATCACCTGGCTGGAGCTGATGTCCGCCTGCCCGGCGGGCCTGGACGAGCCGACACGGGGATTCCTGCGTTCTTTCGAACGACTTTCGATCAGCGAATCCATTGCAGATGAAGCTTTGCGCCTCGTGACGGCCCGCCCCGGCCTGCCCCTGCCCCATGCCTTGACCTGGGCCTGCGCCAGCCTGAACCAGCTCACCTTCCTGACCACCGATGCCCGCTGGGGCAGTGCGGCAGACTCGAATGTGCGGGTGCCTTACGCCAGCCAGAGATAATGCGCGGACCGGTCCGATCGAGGGCCGCTCAGGAGCTTTGCCGATGAACTTGCCACCCGTGTGGTGTGCCCGCCCTGCACTGCTGCTCTGCCTTGCAGCCGCCGCCAGCCTGAGCGCCTGCGAGAGCCTGACCGGCGGCCCCAAAGTCTCGGTCTACCAGAGCGAACGCTTCCAGTCGGATGAAACTTTCTCGCGCCTGTTTGACGGCAGCGTCGAGGCCACTTGCGAGGCCGCCCGCCGCACGCTGCTGAGCCAAGGCTACATCATCACCCAGGTCAAGAAGGACGCCGTGAGCGGCAGCAAGCGCTTCCAGCCCGAGGGCGAGGTGCATGTGGAGATCGCCTTCACGGTGGTCTGCGCCCCCGAGGGCAAGCGTGACCAGGTGGCCACAGCCTATGTCAGCGCGGTGCAGGACCGCTACGCCCTCAAGAAGAACCCCAACTCCGCCAGCGTCGGCCTGAGCGCCATCGGCTCGCTGTCGATTCCCCTGGCCTCGACCCAGGACTCACTGGTCAAGGTGGCCAGCGAGACCATCCCCGCCGGCCAGTTCTACGACCGCTTCTTTGCCTTGATGCACCGCTATCTGCGCGAGCAGGGCGAACCCACCGAGATCGAGTGAGGCGGGCCTGCGCTTCAGCGCGCGGGCATCCACTGCATCAACACCGCCATCAGCTCGCGGGGCTCGACCGGCTTGGACACATAGGCGTTCATGCCGGCCAGCAGGCACTTTTCGCGGTCGCTGGCCATGGCGTGGGCCGTCATGGCGATGATGGGCAGCCCATGGCCTGCCGCTCGGATCTGGCGGGTGGCTTCGTAGCCGTCCATCACCGGCATCTGCACGTCCATCAGCACGGCATCAAATGGCAGCTCGGCGACTCGAGCCACCGCCTCGCTGCCGTTGTGGGCCACCACCACCTCGGCGCCGCCAATCTGGTGGAGCAAGGCAGTGGCCACCAGCTGATTCAGGTCGTTGTCCTCGACCAGCAGGATGCGGCGCCCCGCCAAGGGCAGGCTGATGGTCGCCGGCGCGGCGGGTGGCAAAGGCAAGCCGCCCAGCGCGACCGGGCCCAGGGCCGAAACAATCGCATCCAGCAGGCTGGACGCGGTGACCGGCTTGCTCAGGCAGGCATCCAGCCGCTCGGCCAGCGCGCGCTTCGCCACGGCCTCATCGTGATACGCGGTGAGCATGACCAGCCGCGTGGTGTGGCCATGCTGCTGGCGGATCCGCCGGGCCACCTCGAAGCCATCCAGGCCGGGCATCTTCCAGTCCACCAGGACCAGCTCATAGGGCTGACCACGCTGAGCGGCCTCGGCCACGGCCGCCAGACCCGCCTCGGGTGAACTGGCCACGGTGCAGCGAAAGCCCATCGAGGCCAGCAGATTGCTGACGATCTCGCGCGCATTGGCGCTGTCATCGATCAGCAGCAAGCGCAACTCGCGCAGGTCGGCCGATGGCTGAACGGCCGGCGGCTGGACCGCCGCGAGGCCGAAGGTGGCCGTGAAGTAGAAGTCACTGCCCTTGCCCGGCTGGCTGCGCACGCCGATCTCGCCGCCCATCAGCAGCACCAGCTGCCGGCTGATCGCCAGGCCCAGACCGGAGCCGCCGTACTTGCGGGTGGTGGAGGCATCGAGCTGTGCGAACGGGCGGAACAGGGCATCGAGCTGATCAGCACTCATGCCGATGCCGGTGTCACGCACCGAAAACCGCAGGGTGATGTGCTGATCGTCGGTCACCAGGGCCTTGACCGTGACGACCACGATCTCGCCCTGGTCGGTGAACTTGACCGCGTTGTTGCACAGATTGATGAGCACCTGCTGCAAGCGCAGCGGATCCCCCACCAGCATGGCCGGCACATCGGTGGCGGTGTTCAGCAGCAGCTCCAGGCCCTTCTCCTGCGCCCGCTGCCCGACGATCACCGTGACCTTCTGCAGCACCTCCTCCAAGGCGAACTCGCGCGTCTCCATCAACAGCTTGCCAGCTTCGACCTTGGAGAAGTCGAGGATGTCATTGAGCACACCCAGCAGCGAATTGGCCGCCCCCAGCACCTTGGTCAGGTGATCGCGCTGGGCCGGCTGCAGCTCGGTGCGCAGGGTGAGATCGGTCAGTCCGATGATGGCGTTCATCGGTGTCCGGATCTCGTGGCTCATGTTGGCCAGAAACTCGCTCTTGGCCTGGTTGGCCGACTCGGCCGATTCCTTGGCCTGGGCCAGCTCGGCGGTGCGGCGCTGCACCCGCGCCTCCAGCTCGGCCTCGCGCTGGCGCAGCAGGCGCTCGGCGGCCTCCAGCCGGTCGCGCTCCTCCAGCAGATGGCCCTGGCGGAACATGGCCAGAACCAGCACCAGCACGCCTCCCAGCACGCCACTGAGGTGAACGGCCGGGTCCAGCGTGGGCAGGCTCTGCAGCAGGACGATGCTGGCAGCGGCCAAGCCGACCATGGCGATCGGGAACAAGCGCAGCAGGGCCTCGCAGCGCCGGTCCCATGCCGCGTCCTCGTTGCGGTCCAGGCGGAAGACCCGCAGGCTCCACCCCAGCGCGATCATGCTGGCGGAGAACCCCAGATTGAGACCATCGCCATCCACCAGACGGCCCTCGAGGAACCGCAGGTTCCAGGCCACCCAGTGCAGGCAGAGCAGCAGCGTGACCATGGGCAGCAGGTAAGCGCGCCAGGTCAAGCGCGCCCGCAGCGCCAGCGGCAGGATCAGCCCCAGACAGACCGGCGCCATCAGACCCAGCGGATAGGCGACGACCACGGTCATCTGCAAGGTGCTGTACTGGCCCTTCAGGGGCAGATAGAACGCCGTGGTGGCAGCCAGAGACACCGTGAGCAGCATGGCCACATCGAGCCGGGTGGTGCGCCTGCGGGTCGGCTCCAGGGCGTCCCGGGCGATCAGCCAGAGCCCGCGTGCCAGCATCGGCCCCGTGACCAGGAAAATCAGGTCCGAGGCACCCGGAAACGGCGTCCAGCCCAGCACGGCCTGAACGTTCCAGACCAGTTGGCCACCCAGCATCGCGCCGGTGGCCCAGACCAGCCAGTGCAAACCCGGCGCAAGCAAGGCATCTGGCCGCTCCAGTGCCTCTCGAGCCAGCAACCAGGCCACCCCGTAGGCCGCTGTCCAGTGCACGTTGTCGAGAACCTTGGCCCAATGCGCAGGCCCGGCCACCGACGCCACACCCGCTGTCAGGGCGATCAGCAGCAGAACGCGGAACAGGTGGGTGCGCGATTTGAGCAATGCAAAGACCAGTCAGAGATCAGGGCCAAGGGCGCAAAACAATACCATGGGCCACCCGCCGAGGCCGGGCGGGCGGCCTACGGGTTTACGCAGAGTCGACGCCGATTTGCAACAGCGAGTGCCGCCTTTTCTGCGCCTTGCAGAACGCCACGGAACCGCACACTGACGCGGCCCTGGCTTCTCCACAGGCGCATGTCCATGCCTGCCGACCCCCTGCCCTGCCTCACCCCGCGTCTGCGGCTGCGCCGATTCGCGCCGGAAGACCTGTTCGCGCTGCAAGCCTACCGGGGTGATCCGCTGACCGGCCGGTTCCAGGGTTGGGCGCCGCAGAGCGATGCGGACGCGGCCGCCTGGATCCTGCGCATGCAGACCCTGCCTTTCTGCCCACCGGGTGACTGGTTCCAGCTGGCCATCGCCATGGCGGACGACAACCGCCTGATC
>CALRVU010000072.1:0-9541 GCA_943371685.1 Bordetella parapertussis
CGCAAGCTGCTGAGCGACATCGTCTGAGCCCAGGCTCGGCGCGCCGACGCTGGGCGCACCCTTCAGATCACCTTCTTGCTGCGCAAGAAGCCGTCGATCAGGCCGAGTCGGGCCAAGGGGTCGGGCAGGGCCATCAGCTGGGTCTTGACCGACAGGCTGATCGGCAGCAGCTCGCACCAGCGGTTGGCCACCCAGCCGGCATCGTCCAGCAGGCGTTCATCCGGCAGCATGGCCGTGGCCGGCTCGCGGGCTTGCAGCGCGGCCAAGGCCCGGTCCAGCGCCTGCACCGTCGCATCAAAGGCCTCGCCGGGCGGCAGTTTGGGATCGGGTGCCAGCAGCTCTGCCACCGGCGCCACCCACAACTGGCCTTGCTGCACGCATGGCTGCGGCAGCGCAAAACGCTGGCCGCCGCTGCACAAGACCTTGAGCAGGCCGGGGCTGTCTGCATCCACGTCCAGCAGGTGCGCCAGGGTGCCGGTGGACTCCAGCTGCAGCAGTGCCGCTGCGCCGGCGGCGCCCGGGCCGGACTGCACTTCGCTGCCCTGCTTGATGCAGACCACGCCGAAGGGGCGGCCCTCGCGCATGCAGCGGCTCATCAGGTCCAGGTAGCGGGCCTCGAACACCTTGAGGGCCAGGCGCCCGCCTGGAAACAACACGGTCTGCAGCGGGAACAGGGGCAGGTCGGTCAGGCGCGTGTCCAGTCGTTCACTCATGGCCGGGCGTCCAGCTCGCGGTGTCGCTTGAGGGTGCCGACCAGCTCGCCAAAGCGTTGCGCCAGCGACTCGACGAAGAACACCGAGCGGTGCTGGCCGCCGGTGCAACCGATGGCCACCGTCAGGTAGCTGCGCTGGTCTTGTTCGAACGCTGGCAGCCAGCGCCGCACAAAGGTTTCAATCTGGCTCAGCATCTCATTGACCTCGGGCTGCTCGCGCAGGTAGTCGGCCACGGCCTCGTCGCGTCCGGTCAAAGGCCGCAGCTCGCGCAGATAGAACGGGTTGGGCAGCACCCGCACGTCAAACACCAGGTCGGCGTCCAGCGGCACGCCGTGCTTGAAGGCGAATGACTGGAACACCAGCGTCAGCCGCCGGCTGGTGGCGCCCACCAGGTCCTGCATCCACAGCCGCAACTGGGCGGGCCGCAGATTGCTGGTGTCCAGCACGGTGGAGCGTTCACGCAGATCGGCCAGCAGGCTGCGTTCCAGCTCGATGGCATCAAACAGTGCGCGGTGCGGATCGCTGAGCGCGCCGGGCTTGCTCAAAGGGTGGGGTCGGCGGGTTTCTGAAAATCGCCGCACCAGCGCCGTGGTCGTGGCATTGAGGAACACGCTGCGCACTCGCACGCCGTCTGCCTTGAGCTGATCCAGCGTGGGCAGCAGGGCGGGCAGGGAGCTGGCGGTGCGCACGTCCACGGCAATTGCCATGCGCCGCACGCCGTGCAAGGACTCGACCCGGATGAAGTCGCGCAGCAGCTCGGGCGGCAGGTTGTCCACGCAGAAGAAGCCGGCGTCCTCCAGCGCATGCAGGGCCACCGACTTGCCCGAGCCCGAAATGCCGGTGACCAGCACCACCTCGCGGTCATCATGCGGCTCGGTGCCGGTGGGCGACGGCAAAGCGGGCGTTTCGGCCGGCGGTGTGGTCTCAGGCGTGTTCATCGGGTGGCCTTGGCGGGCTGGGCTGCCGTGGCTTGGGCGGCCTGGTTGATCAGCTCTTGCGCATGGGCCAGGCTGGTGCCGGTGTGGCGCTCGCCACCCAGCATGCGTGCCACTTCGGCCACCCGGGCCTCACCGCGCACGGGGTTGATCTGGCTTTGCGTGCGGCCCTGCTCGGTGGCCTTGGCCACCAGAAAGTGCTGGTCGGCACAGGCCGCCACCTGGGGCAGGTGGGTCACGGCCAGCACTTGCACGCTGGTGCCCAGCTGCTTCATCAGCCGGCCCACCGCGTCGGCCACGGTGCCGCCCACGCCGGAGTCAATTTCGTCAAAGATCAAGGTGGCGGGCTGGGCCACGGCGCTGCCGTCCAGGGCCAGTGCGCTTGCCGCGCTGTGCCGGCGCTGGGCGGTGGTCACGGCAATGGCCAGGGCCAGGCGCGACAGCTCACCGCCCGAGGCCACCTTGGCCAGCGGCCGGGGCGCACTGCCGGCGTGGCCGGCCACCAGAAACTCGGCCGACTCCAGGCCAAAGGCCTGCGGGCTGTCCTGCGCCAGCAGGCTCACCTCGAACCGGCCACCGGCCATGCCGAGCTGCTGCATGGCGGCGGTCACCCGCTCAGAAAGCGGGCCAGCGGCGGCTTGCCGCAAGCGGCTCACGCGCTCGGCTTCGCGGCGCCAGGCTTGCTCAGCGCCGGCCAGTTTTTCGGTCAGACCGGCCAGATCGCTGGCGGCATCCAGTGCGGCCAGGGCTTGGCGCCATTCCTCGCGCAGTGCGGGCAGGTCCTCGGGGGCGCGCCGGAACCGCCGTGCCAAGCCCATCCAGGCGCCCATCCGCGCGTCCAGTGCAGCCAGGCGCTGCGGGTCGGGCTCGGTCCGGCTCAGGTAGGCCTGCAGGCTGTGGCTGGCGTCGTCCAGCTGGGCGCGGGCGCTGTGCAGCACCTCGATCACCGGGCCCATGCGCGCATCAAAGTGGCTCACGGCCTCCAGGCTGCTCAAGGCACGGGTGAGCAGGCGCGAGGCGCTGGTGTCGTCTTCTGCCAGCCACTGTGCGGCCTGCTGGGCGGCGTCCAGCAAAGCCTGGCCATGGCCCAGCCGCTGGTGCTCGGCGTTCAGCTCGGGCCATTCCTCGGCACCCGGCGCCAGGCGGTCCAGCTCGGCCAATTGCCATTGCAGGCGCTCGCGTTCGTTGTCCAGCTCACCCTGGCGCTGCTGGGTCTGGCGCAGGGCCTCTCCTGCTTCCTTCCAGCGCGCATGGGCCTGGGCCAGGGCGGCGGTCTGCACGCCCGCCTGTTCGTCGAGCAAGGCGCGCACCGAAGCGGGCCGTGTCAGGCCTTGCCAGGCATGTTGACCATGAATGTCGATCAGATGATCAGCCACCTCGCGCAACTGGCTGGCGGTGGCGGCGCTGCCGTTGATGAAACCGCGGCTCTTGCCCTGGCTGTCGATCACCCGGCGCAGCAGCAGGTCTTCGTCGGCCTCAAAGCCGGCTTCCTCCAGCCAGGGCAGCAGCGATGCCGGCGTGTCAAAGGTCGCGGTGATCTCGGCCCGGTTGGCGCCCTCGCGCACGGCATGGCTCTCGGCCCGGGCGCCCAGCGCCAGTTGCAGCGCGTCGATCAGGATCGACTTGCCCGCACCCGTCTCGCCCGTCAGCACCGAAAAGCCGGCATCCAGCGCCACATCCAGGGCGCTGACGATGACGAAGTCTTTCAGAGTCAGGTGTTTGAGCATGTCGTCACGGGAGCAAGTGCATGGCCCAAGCCTTCGTCGCAGATCCGGCTCTGCCGGTCTGCTGGCGAGCGCCCCCTCGGGGGGGCAGCGACTGGCAAGGAGCGTGGGTGCATCACACTACGCCTTCATACCAGCGGAGCTTGCGGCGCAGGGTGGCGTAGTAACTCCAGCCCTTGGGGTGCAAGAAGCGCACCTGCACGGCCGATCGGCGCATCCGCACCTGGTCACCGTGCAGCAGGCTGGCCAGCCGGTGCATGTCGAAATTGGCGCTCACGTCCAGGCCATTGACGATGGTGATGGAGACCTCTTGTGAGTCGGGCAGCACGATCGGCCGGTTGGACAAGGTGTGCGAGGCGATCGGCACCAGCACCCAGCCGCCGATGGACGGATGAAGAATGGGCCCGCCGGCGGACAGGGAATAAGCCGTGGAGCCGGTGGCCGAGGACAGGATCAGGCCATCTGCCCGCATGTTGGCCACGAACTCGTCGCCGATGTCGACCCGCAACTCGACCATGCCGGCCGTGGCACCGCGGCTCACCACCACATCGTTCAGCGCCAGGCCTTCAAAGATCTTCTCGCCGTCGCGCCACACATCGCCCTCGATCATGGCGCGCCGGTCTTCCTCGAAGTCGCCTTGGATGATCGGCCCCAGCGCTTCTTCCCAGTCGCTGGCCCGCACGTCGGTGATGAAGCCCAGCCGGCCCTGGTTGATGCCCACCAGGGGCAGGTTGTAGGGCGCCAGCTCGCGGGCGATGCCCAGCATGGTGCCGTCGCCGCCCACCACCACGGCAATGTCGCATTGAGCGCCGATCTCGGCCGGGCTCAGCGCCCCGTGATCGCGCCAGTCGGTGTTCAGGGCAGTCTCGCGGTCCAGCGACACCTCCAGCCCCTGGCGTGACAGGAAAGCGGCAATGCCTTCGAGCATCGGCCGGATGCCTTGGGCCTGATACTTGCCTATGAGTGCGGCGTGTCGAAAGCGGGTCGGCATGGTGGCCGGAATTACACCACAGGGCCCAGGCGCTTCAGGCCCGTCCGCAGCCATGTCCGTACAATGAAACCCATGCTCGACGATCGTTCCCGGTCACTGCTCAAAACCCTGGTGGAGCGCTACATTGCCGACGGCCAGCCGGTGGGCTCGCGCACCCTGTCCAAGGCCTCGGGCCTGGAGCTCTCACCCGCTACCATCCGCAATGTGATGGCCGACCTGGAAGAGCTGGGCCTGATCGTCAGCCCCCACACCTCGGCCGGCCGCATCCCCACGGCGCGCGGCTACCGGCTGTTCGTCGACACCATGCTGACCGCCCGCCCGCTGGACCTGGGCCGGGGCTCCGACATGTCTGCCGCCCGCGAGCAGCTGCAGCCCGATCAGCCCCAGCGCGTCATCGCCCAGGCAGCGCAGATGCTGTCCAACCTGTCGAGCTTCGTCGGCGTCATCACCGCGCCCAAAAAGGCCAGCGTGTTCCGCCATGTCGAGTTCTTGCGGCTGGGCGACAAGCGGGTGCTGGTCATCCTGGTGGCGCCTGACGGCGATGTGCAGAACCGCGTCATCTTTACTGCGCACGATTACACCCAGAGCGAGCTGGTGGAGGCGAGCAACATGCTCAATGCCAACTACGCCAACCTCACGCTCGAAGAGGTGCGCGAGCGTCTGAAGAACGAGGTCGAAGCCCTGCGCGGCGACATCGCGGTGCTGATGCAGGCGGCGGTGCAGGCCGGCACCGAGGCGCTGGAAGAAAACCAGGACCAGGTCATCGTCAGCGGCGAGCGCAATCTGCTCGGCTTGCAGGACTTTGGCAACGACATGGGCAGCCTGCGCAAGCTGTTTGACCTGTTTGAGCAGAAGACCCAGCTGATGCGCCTGCTCGACACCTCCAGCCGGGCTGAGGGCGTGCGCATCTTCATCGGCGGAGAGAGCCTGATCGTGCCCTATGAGGAACTGTCCGTCGTCTCTGCCCCCTACGAGGTGGACGGCAAGGTGGTGGGCACGCTGGGCGTCATCGGCCCCACCCGCATGGCCTACGACCGGATGATCCAGATCGTCGACATCACGTCCAAGCTGGTCGGCAATGCGCTCTCGCAGCGCTGAACTTCAGCACAGCGCTTCAGCGCTGATCCCTAAGACGGCTCGCGCTTACCTGCCGTTCAAGCAGGCTTGACATTCAGCCGCCAGCATCGCGGCCTGCGCAATCGGCGCTGCTTGGCTGGTTCCCTGGATGTCACTGTTTCGGTTCCCTCTTTTTCGCGCCCTGTGGATCGGGTGCAGCGTCGCCCTGCTGGCCTGGCCGGCATCCCCGCTGCGGGCCGCGCCGCGCCCGGCTGCGGCTGGCGTCACCCTCAACTTTCCGGACACCGAGGTGGCAGCCCTGGCCCAGGTCATGGCCGACATCCTGGCCCGGCCCATCGTGGTTGATCCGCGGGTCAAGGGCAAGCTCAGCCTGCGCACCGACCAGCCGGTGAGCAAGGCACAAGCCCTGGCCATCTTCTCGTCCGGCCTGCGCGGTCTGGGCTTGGCCGTGGTCGATGCTGACGGCCTGCTCCGGGTCGTGCCCGAGGCCGATGCCAAGCTGCAGAGCGGCGATCTGGCGCTGGCGCCCGGCCCGCGCCAGGGCGATCCGGTGCTCACGCAGATCTTCAAGCCCAACTTCGAGAACGCCAGCAACCTGCTGACCGTGCTGCGGCCCCTGATCGGTGCCAACAACGCCATCAATGTGAACGCCGGCAACAACTCTCTGGTCATCACCGACTACGCCAGCAACCTGGCACGGCTCGGCCAGATCATTGCCGCGCTGGACACGCCCAGCGCCACCGATGTGGAGGTGATCCCGCTGCAGCATGCGCTGGCGGCTGACCTGGCCGTCACCGTGTCGCGTTTGATTGGCGACGGCAATACCGCGGGTGCGCAGGCGTCGTCTGGTGCGGGTGCCAATGCACAGGCTACAGCCAGCGGGCGGGGCGCCAACAGCGCGGCCGGCGGGGCGAGTGCGTCCATCCTGGCTGACAGCCACCTCAACGCCGTGCTGGTGCGCGCGCCCAACCAGGCCCGGCTGGCTGCCATCCGCGCGCTGGTGGCCCGGCTGGACCGGCCCGGCACCGCCGGCGTGGCGGGCAGCAATGTCCATGTGATCCATCTTCAGCATGCCGAGGCCACCCGGCTGGCCACGGTGCTGCGGGCGGCCTTCTCGGCCGATGCCATCAACGCGCTGGGTGCTCAGGCCGGTGGTGGTGCGGCCTCAGGCGGTGCGGCGGCTGGGGCATCCACGGGCAAGGCCAGCGGCACGCTGTCTGCCAACGGGGGATCCTCTGGCAACAGCGCCTCCGCCAGCGGTAGCGGTTCTTCTGCCAGCACCACGCCCGTCAGCAGCGCCGATCAACCCGCCACCGGCGGCGCCATCCAGGCCGATCCGGCCACCAATGCCCTGATCGTCACCGCGCCCGAGCCGCTGTTCCGCCAGCTGCGGGCCGTGGTCGAGCAACTGGACTCTCGCCGCGCCCAGCTCTATGTCGAGTCTCTGGTGGTGGAGGTGGACGCCAGCAAGGCCATGGACGTGGGCCTGCAGTGGAAGCAGATCTTCAACATCAGCGCCACCAGCACCGACCTGACCCTGGGCACCGTGGCCCAGGCGATCGAGGCCATGTCCGGCACCAACATCCTGTCCACCGCCAACATCGTCACCCTGGACAACGAAGAGGCCAAGATCGTCGTCGGCCAGAACGTGCCCTTCGTCACCGGCTCCTACACGTCCACCAGCAGCACCAGCCCCTTTCAGACGATCGAGCGCAAGGACGTGGGCCTGACCCTGCGCATCCGCCCGCAGATCGGCCCCAACGGCGCCATCCGCATGAGCATCCTGCAAGAGTCCTCATCCGTGTCGTCCAGCACCACACCGGGCACCACCAACGCCGGCCCCACCACCAACAAGCGCGCGATCGAGTCCACCGTGGTCGTCAACGACGGCAAGATCATCGTGCTGGGCGGCCTGATCGAAGACAGCTACACCAGCGACGCCGACCAATGGCCCGTGCTGGGCGAGATCCCGCTGCTGGGCGGCTTCTTCCGCACCCTGAGCCGCAGCCGCAAAAAGACCAACCTGATGGTGTTTCTGCGCCCCATGGTCATGCGCGTCGAGGCCAGCACCGACCGACTGTCGCAAGACCGCTACCAGCAGATGCGCCAGCAGCAGCAAGCCCTGCCAGAAGACGTGCGTCAGGTGCTGCCCGAGTTTGAAATGCCGCTGCTCGCCCCGGCCGCCGCACCCACCACAGCTCCTACAATCCCAGACTTCCGGTAGGGGCCGTTAGCTCAGTTGGTCAGAGCAGAGGACTCATAATCCTTTGGTCGTAGGTTCAAGTCCTACACGGCCTACCAAGAATTTACCTTGTGCGGCATGGGCTCGCCGGCGACGTTTGTTCATCTTTGTTTGTGAATTCGTCCGTTGAATTCGTCTGCCCAGTGCTTGTCAGGCCCCGGCGTTGGTGTTTGAGCTTTAGACTTCTGTTGTTCGCTCCCGCCCTTGGCGTTTTCGGCTGCCCGCTCATAGGTGCTCGGCGCCTCGGGGGTGGCGTCAGACATCTCGAAATTGCACTGTCGTGGCCAAGCTCCTGTCCTTCACTTTCTGGCCGAAGCAGTCGGTTGGTGCCGCTGTGACGCCGTGAGAGGTTGCTGGCTTGCCTGCTAGGTGCGAGATTCCTCCACTCGCCTCGGTTCTGATTGCTCATAGCGGGGGCAACAACAGCCAAGCGGACGTTCAAACTCTTGGCGCCGCTGGGTTCAAAGACCGTCTAGACACTGCTCGCTAACGCTCCGGACAGACCCAAAAGACGCGGCTTCTTGACCGGATCAACAAGGACCAAGCGGAGTCCTGCTCCGTGCCGTAACTCTTGCTCAGCCTCGTGTCCAGTGACATCGACGGGACCTGCTCTGTAACAACTATCAACATAGCGATTGGCGACAGGTAGAGTAGTGGCTTGATCTTCGGATCAGGTCTCAATCGCCAAAGACGATTGAGTGTTATCACACTATCTGCCGTTGTCACTATGGATAAGTACGAGGAAATTGAAGAAGTAATCGCTGCGGAATTTGGCAAATCAACCACTACCAGAAAGGCGATTGGTGACTTCATGCTTGATGACGATCATGCTGTAAACATTAAGAGCAACAACTTGGCGAAGCAAAACTATTCGCCGAACATGATCTCTATAAAAAAAATGCATGAGTGGGTATTCGAGGAGGGGAAAAAATTAAGTTTTATATTTGTTGACTATGAGGCGAAATCAGGCGCAATAGCTATTGCAAAAAAAACGGAGCTAATCCCAATCGAGCATATTAGCTGGGAATGCCTGACTATCGAGGCGCAGGGCTATGGTGTAATTCAGATGCCAAAACCACTTAAAGTCGTTGAGGGTCAGACAAAGAAGGATTTCTATCGTGGATTTAAAAAGGAGTATGATAGATTTCTCGAAAAGGAGAGAAACAAGCACGAGAGGTTTAAGAAAAAGTTCATTGAAGATATTGATTCGATTGAGTAGACGTGAATCGCCAGTGTTATAAAATTCTCTGTTAGCCTATTGGCTGACCAGTGCGGAGTCTTAGTTTATTGAGGCTTTTTCGGTTAAAATGACACCGCACTAGTTAAATTCTCAAAATTGATGCTCGGCCTAATGACCTCGAAAAATAAAAATCGCGTTGAATTCGGTGATTGGCAGACCCCATATGACTTGGCTTTGGTCGTCTGCCAGCGTCTAGTTGAAATCGGGATTGCGCCGACTGTGGTCATAGAGCCGACATGTGGGGTTGGCGCCTTTGTGAAGGCTGCGGCCGCCGCCTTTCCAGCCGCTGAAAGCATCCGAGGTTACGAAATTAATCCGGCGTATTTGGAAGTTCTAGAGCGCGATCTCTTGGGCCATTCCGCGAACAGCAGGGTTCTACTTCAGAACGCGGACTTCTTCTCGACCGATTGGAGTGCGGAACTTACTGGCATGGGCGGGCCAGTGCTTGTGGTCGGTAATTTTCCTTGGGTGACGAATTCAACTCAGGGTTCTATAGGTGGCATGAATCTTCCGAAAAAATCTAATTTTCTCGGATTCCGAGGGTTTGAAGCGATAAGCGGAAAGTCCAACTTTGACATTTCTGAATGGATGCTTCTGGTCATTATTGATCAACTTTCTA
>CALRVU010000073.1:0-9454 GCA_943371685.1 Bordetella parapertussis
TCCTTTGTTGACCATCCGCTGATCGGCTCACCCCGGCTCAATGCCTGGGGCCTGCACGCCTGGCGTGTGAGCCAGGCCCACCGGCTGACGGCACAGCGCAGGGCAGGCCTTCAGCACCTGGTGTCTGACGGCGACCGGACAGACTTTGCGCGGGACGGCTTCGTCGTCAAGTACGACGTTCTGCCCCGCGCCCAGTTCGAGCGCCTGCGCGACGCCATGCTGGGCCAGCCGGCCCAAGCCCGCGAGATGGTTCAGGGTGACACGATCACCCGCCGCTACGGGCTGGATCCCGCGCAGCGGGCCAGCGCACCGGACCTGTCGCATCTGCTGAACCACCCGCTGTGGCAAGGCCTTTGCCGCTATGTGGCGGGCTATGACGCACCGCCCTGGGCCTACCTGCAAGCCATCCTCTCGCACACCCGTGAGGCAGCCCCCGATCCGCAAACCCATCTGCATGCCGACACCTTTCATCCCACGATGAAGGCCTGGTATTTTTTGACCGATGTGGCGATCGACGAAGGCCCGTTCTGCTACGTGCCCGGCTCGCATCGCTTGACGCCGCAGCGGCTGGCTTGGGAGCGGCGAACCAGCGTGGCTGCGGCCAACCTGACCGACCGCTACGCCGCGCGGGGCTCATTCCGCATCCGTGCCGACGAACTGGACGGCCTGGAACTGCCTTCGCCCCGCCTGCTGGCCGTGCCCGCCAACACCCTGGTCGTGGCCGACACCTTCGGCTTTCATGCCCGCGGTCCCAGCGCCCGGCCGAGCACCCGCGTGGAGGTCTGGGGCTATGACCGGCGCAATCCGTTCTGGCCCGGCAGCACCGACCTGCCCTTGCAATGGCTGGGACTGATGGACCGGCGACCCGAGCTGTATTGGGCGGCGCAAGACTTGAAGGAGCGACTGAAGCTGGGTCGCAACCCATGGCGCCCGGCCGGCCGCGTGCGGGCCGCAGAACGCCAAGCTTGAGCGGTGCTCAGGCCTTGCCGGCCATGCGCCAGCTCAGCACGGCGGCCACGCTGAGCACCAGCAGGCCGTAAGTGGCCATCCGGCCATCGCGGCCAAAAACAAGCAGCCCCGCCAGCAAGGCCAGCGCACCCGCACCCGCCGACCAGGCCCACAGGCTTTGAAGGCTGCTGCCGCGCAAGGCCGACCGCCAGCACAGCTTGGCCATCAAACAGGCCAGCAGCGCGACGCCCACTGCCGGGGCGAAGAAGTTCAAGCCATGCCACAAGGCATCCAAAGGTCCCAAACCACACTCCCGATGCGCTGTATCGATTCGCATCCGCATGCGCCCATGCGAAATTGCTTGATATGCCTCAAGACAGGCACGGCCATGCTGAATGCCGCACCGCTTGATGCTTCGCAAGATTTTATAATCTGGAAATGAGTGTGTTCGCGCTCGGCCTCAACCATCAAACGGCACCGCTGGATCTGCGGGGCAAGTTTGCGTTCGCCCCGGATCAGCTGAGTCCTGCCCTGCGCGGCTTGCGCGAGCAATTGCAGCGCGCCATGCCCGAAGCGGCCATTCTGTCGACCTGCAACCGGACCGAGTTGTACGTGGCCAGCGCGCCAGAGCGCGTGCGCGAACTGGTCAAGCCGGCCATCGACTGGCTGGCCCTGCAAGGTGGCGTGGGCCAGCACCTGCTGCAGCAACACACTTATGTGCTCGAGAACCAGGAAGCCGCCCGCCACGCCTTCCGCGTCGCGTCGGGCCTGGATTCCATGGTGCTCGGTGAGCCCCAGATCCTGGGCCAGATGAAGCAGGCGGTGCGCGGCGCCGACGAGGCCGGCACCCTGGGCACCACGCTGCACCAATTGTTCCAGCGCTCCTTCTCGGTCGCCAAGGAGGTCCGCACCTCGACCGAGATCGGTGTGCACTCGATCAGCATGGCCGCCGCCACGGTGCGCCTGGCCTCGCAATTGTTCGAAGACCTGCGCACGATCAAGGTGCTGTTCGTCGGCGCCGGCGAGATGATCGAGCTGGTGGCCACCCACTTTGCCGCCAAAGAACCCGCTGCCATGGCCGTGGCCAACCGCACCCTGGAGCGCGGCGAAAAGCTGGCCTCGCGCTTTGGCGCGCAAACCGTTCGCCTGGCCGATCTGCCCGCCCGCCTGCACGAGTTCGACGCCGTCATCTCGTGCACCGCCAGCACCCTGCCCATCATCGGCCTGGGGGCGGTGGAGCGTGCCCTCAAGGCCCGGCGCCGGCGACCCATGTTCATGGTCGATCTGGCCGTTCCGCGCGACATCGAACCCGAAGTCGCCCGGCTTTCCGACGTCTACCTCTACACGGTCGATGACCTGACCGCCGCCGTCCAGACCGCGAGTGAGAAGCGACTGGCTGCCGTCGAGCAGGCCGAGGTCATCATCGATGCCGGCGTGCAAAGCTTTGCACACTGGCTCGATCAACGCGCCAGCGTGCCCCTGATCCAGGCCCTGAACCGGCAGACTGAAGAATGGCGCGGTCACGAGATCGCCCGAGCACGCAAGCTGCTGGCCCGCGGTGAGGATCTGGACACCGTGCTCGAGGCCCTGAGCCGCGGCCTGACCCAGAAGATGCTGCACGGCGCATTGGCCGAGCTGCACGGCAGCGAAGGCGAACAACGGCAGCAGACCGCCGACATGGTGTCGCGCCTGTTCTTGCGCCAGACCAGCCGAAATCCAGCCGACGACGTCGGCACCCACTAGCGACGCGCTTCGCACCTGGCCCTTTCCCGGGCTCGCTCCGGCCCCACCGGGCATCCGCCCCTGAGGCCAACTCGGTCCGTTCCCGCACCGTCTGCATTCCATGAACAGCTCTCTCCGCGATCAATTGCAGCGCCTGGTCATGCGCTTGTCCGAACTGGACGCGCTGCTGGCCGACCCCAAGGTCAGCGCCGACATGAAGCGCTATCGGCAACTGGCCAAGGAGCAGACCGACGCTGCTGAGGTGGTGGGCCTGTTCCTCCGCTACGAGAAGGCGGAGGCCGCACGACCGGCCGCCGAGTCGATGCTGGCGGACCCGGAGATGAAGGAACTGGCCCGCGAGGAACTGACCAGCATCGACGCCGAACTGACCGAACTGCACGGCCAGCTGCAAACGGCGCTGCTGCCGCGCGACCCGGACGACGAACGCAATGCCTTCATCGAGGTGCGGGCCGGCACGGGTGGTGAAGAGTCGGCTCTGTTCGCCGCCGATCTGGCGCGGATGTACCTGCGCTTTGCCGAAGCCCAGGGCTGGCGGACCGAGCTGATGAGCGAAAGCAACTCGGACCTGGGCGGCTACAAGGAGGTGGTGATCCGGGTCGAGGGCGCGCGGGTCTATGAGCGGATGAAGTTCGAATCCGGTGGCCACCGGGTGCAGCGGGTCCCGGCCACCGAGACCCAGGGCCGCATCCACACCAGCGCCTGCACCGTGGCCGTGATGCCCGAGCCGGATGAAGCGGCCGAAGTGACCTTGAATCCGGCCGATCTGCGCATCGACACCTTCCGCGCCAGCGGCGCCGGCGGACAGCACATCAACAAGACCGACAGCGCCATCCGCGTCACCCACCTGCCCACCGGCCTGGTGGCCGAGTGCCAGGACGACCGGTCCCAGCACCGCAACAAGGCCAAGGCCCTGGCCGTTCTGCAGGCCCGCCTGCAAGACCGCGACCGCAGCGAGCGCCAGGCCAAGGAGGCCGCCACGCGCAAAGCCCTGGTTGGCTCAGGCGACCGCTCCGACCGCATCCGCACCTACAACTTTCCGCAAGGCCGGCTGACCGATCACCGCATCAACCTGACGCTGTACCGGCTCGGCGCCGTGATGGACGGCGACCTGAGCGAGGTGGTGGCGGCGCTGCAGGCTGCCCGGGCCCAACAGCAGATGGCGGCATTGGAGACCGGCCGATGACGCCCGAGGATTCGCCGATCAGCATCGCATCGGCACTCGCCATGGCCCGGCAAGCCGGCGTGGAAAGGCTCGATGCCCAGACCCTGCTGGGCCACATGCTGGGGCAAAGCCGCGCCTGGCTGATCAGCCATGACACCGACCTGCTCGATGCCGGCCAGGCCCAGCGCTATCGGCAGTTGCTGGCTCGCGCTGCTGCGGACGAGCCGCTGGCCTATCTGCTCGGCGAGCAGTCGTTTCATGGCCTGGACCTGGTGGTGAGTCCGGCCGTGCTGGTGCCCCGGCCGGACACCGAAGTCCTGGTCGAGTGGGGTCTGAGCTTGCTCAAGGCGAGCTCGGCGGCGCTGCCGGCGCCCGCCGTGATCGACCTGGGCACAGGCAGCGGCGCGGTAGCACTGGCGGTGGCGCGCGGCGCACCGGGTGCACAGGTCAGCGCGCTGGACGCCAGCGCCGATGCCCTGGCCGTGGCGCAAGCCAATGCGGAGCGGCTGGGCTTGGGGGTCAGGTTCATCCTCAGCGATTGGTGGCGGGCGCTCGGAGACATGCGATTTGATCTGGCGCTGAGCAACCCGCCCTACATTGCCGGGGAGGATCCCCACCTGCCCGCCCTGCGCCATGAGCCGCTGATGGCGCTGACACCGGGAGGTGACGGACTGGACGCGATTCGTCAGATCATTGCCGGTGCGCCGGCCCACCTCCACCCCGGCGCCTGGCTTTTGATCGAGCATGGCTGGGATCAGGGCGACGCCGTGCGGGCCTTGTTCAAGGCCGCCGGCTACACCGAGGTCTGCACCCGGCTCGATCTGGCACAGCGCGAGCGCTGCACCGGCGGACGCAGCCCGGAGACCAGGCCGGCATCGCTGCAGAAATTGAGCCCACAGCCGCCCGCAGCGGAGTAGCATCGACCCTCCGGCAGCCGGTTTCAGAGCGACTGCCGTCCCAGGTTCTCATCCTGCCTCGGAGGCTTCATGCGCAAGTCGATCGGCGTTCTGGTGTTGTCATCCACCCTGCAAGCGGCCTGGGCTGCGCCTGACGGTGCGGGCTTGCGCGTCAACACCGAAACCAAGGCCTGGCCACAGTGGCAGGCCCGGTTGGCGGTGGTCACGGCGCCTCTGAACGTCTGGCAATCCTTTGAGGGCATGGGCCCGGCTCGCACCGCCATGAGCCTGTCCGGGGACCGCTACTTCAACATCGGCAAGATCGGCGACGGCGGCGGTCTGAGGGCCACCGGTGCCCTGCTGTTCGGGTCCGCCACGCTGGCCCAGTCCGGCGCAGACGCCTTCGGACCTGCGTCGCTGCTGGTGGCGCAATCGCGCCAGGGGCAGGCGGGCACGGAGGCGATGGACCTGACACCCTACGTGGGCATGGGCTACAGCGCCTGGTGGCAGCGTGCCGGCTTGGGCCTGAGCGCCGATCTGGGCCTGCTGGCCCGCAAGAACCAGGCGAACCGCTGGCTGAACAACGACACCTTCGAAGAGTGGGGACACGGCATGCTGCTGACCCCTCGACTTCAGGTCAAACTTTCGTACTCATTCTGAGGCTGCGGCGCGGCGACCGGGCTGCGTGCGGCATCGAAGTCGCAGCGCACCGTCAGGCCATCTGGCCACTGTCAGGTCAGGGCATGCGCCTTGACGTATAAAGCTCACCGTGCCCCCCGCGGGCTGACTCCTATTTTCGGAATACTTCTCCATGAGCGACGTTCAACAACGCATCGACAGCCTCGTGAAGGGCCACAAAGTGGTTCTGTTCATGAAGGGCACGGCCCAGTTCCCGATGTGCGGCTTTTCCGGCCGGGCGATCCAGATCCTCAAAGCCTGCGGCGTCAATGAGCTGACGACCGTCAACGTGCTGGAGGATGAGGGCATCCGTCAAGGCATCAAGGACTACGCCAACTGGCCGACCATCCCCCAGCTCTACGTGAACGGCGAGTTCGTCGGTGGCTCGGACATCATGATGGAGATGTACCAGGCCGGTGAGTTGCAGCAGACCTTGGCGGCCTGAGTCTTGACGCACATGGCCGAACAGCCTCGGGTGGTCGTCGGCATCACCGGGGCTTCGGGGGCTCAGTACGGGGTGAGGCTGCTGGAGCGCTTGCGCGAGTTGCAGGTTCACACCCATCTGGTGGTCACCTCGGCCGGGGTGCTCAATGCGCATCATGAACTGGGCCTGGACCGGCAAGGGCTCGAAGCCTTGGCCGACGAAACCCATCCGCTGGCCGATGTGGGAGCCTGCATCGCCAGTGGCAGCCATCCCGTCGACGCGATGGTGATCGCACCCTGCTCGATGAAGACACTGGCCTCGGTCGCTCACGGCTTTGGCGACAACCTGCTGACCCGGGCGGCCGACGTGACGCTGAAAGAGCGTCGAAGACTGATCTTGATGGTGCGCGAGACGCCCTTCAACCTGGCCCATCTCCGCAACATGACGGCCGTGACCGAAATGGGGGGCATCATCTTCCCGCCACTGCCAGCCTTCTATCACCGACCGCAAACCATCGCCGAGTTGATCAACGACACGGTGGAGCGGGTCATCGACCTGATGCAGGTCGGCCGAGCGGCTCCCAAGCGCTGGACTGGCCTGTAAGGCCTCAGAGGCTGAGCGTTTTTCGGCCGTGCTCGAAGGGCGCCTCCAAGCGCCTCCGATCTAGGCGCAAAGCACAGCCATGGCTCGTGCTATGGCGAGCATTTGCAACGACAAGCGGGGGAGTTTGGAGGTGCAAAGTGGGCATGGGTGAAAGACTCTCAGCCTCTCAGCCCAGCATCCACTGCTTGCGGGCGCCAAACACCATGTCCGGATATTCGGACTTGCCCCGGCTGCCGTTGTAGCGACCCAGTGCCATGAACAGGTCGCCGCGCTCGCGATCCAGATAGTGCCGCAGGATCACGCAGCCAAAGCGCAGATTGGTCTGCATGTGGAACAGGCGGGCCGCGTCACCGTCCCCGATCAATCGGGCCCAGAACGGCATGACCTGCATGTAGCCACGTGCACCCGCCACGCTGATCGCATACTTGCGAAAGCCGCTCTCCACCTGCACCAAGCCCAGCACCAGCGCAGGTTCGAGGCCGGCGCGCTTGCTTTCGTACCAGAGCGTTTCCAGAAACTCGATGCGGGTCTGTGCCTCCGACTTGCGCCGCTTCAGGCGGTCGCTGGTCTGGCCGAGCCAACGCAGGTAAGCGAGGCGGTCCTCGCTGCGCTCAAAAGCAGGCTTTGGAGGCGCCTTGTTGGAGATCGCCGAGGACAGCACCGTCCGGACCGAGTCCGCCAAGGGCTCTTCGGCCTGACTGCCGGCCCGCGCCGCCTCAGGCCACGGCAGAGCCAGCGCCGCCCCGGCGCTGAACAGCCAGGCTCGCCGCGTCGGCAAGCCATTGCCCCGACTCATGGCTTGAGGCGGGCCTTTACGTAGGCCGCCACCTCGGCAACGGCGACCTTGCTGGCCTCGGTCTCGCGACGCCCCTGGACTTCCAGCAGGCCTTCTTTCAGGGCCCGATCCGACAACACCACACGCTGCGGAACGCCCACCAACTCCCAGTCGGCGAACATCGCGCCTGGGCGCTCGCCGCGGTCGTCGAGCAGCACGTCGACGCCGGCCGCCTGCAACTCGGCATGGAGCGCATCGGCCGCTTGCTTGACGTCGGCCGAGCGGTCATAGCCGATGGGGCACAACACCACTTCAAATGGCGCAATGCGGGCCGGCCAGATGATGCCGCGCTCGTCATGGTTCTGCTCGATGGCTGCACCCAGAATGCGGGTGACGCCGATGCCGTAGCAACCCATCACCATCAGTTGGGGTTTGCCGGTTTCATCGAGGAAGGTGGCATTCATGTCCTTGGAGTACTTGGTACCCAGCAAGAACACATGACCGACCTCGATGCCGCGCTGGATGGCGAGCACGCCTTGGCCATCCGGTGATGGATCGCCCTCGACCACATTGCGCAGGTCAGCCACCAAGGCCGGCTCCGGTAGGTCGCGGCCCCAGTTGACACCGGTGAGGTGGAAATCGGCCTCATTGGCACCGCAGACGAAGTCCGCCATCAGGGCCACCGTGCGATCGGCCACCACCTTGACCGGCTTGAGCAGCCCGATCGGACCGAGGTAGCCCGGCTTGCAGCCGAAGTTATCTTCGATCTCGGTCACCGTGGCAAAACGGAATCCGTTCTTCAGGCCTTCCACCTTGCTGACCTTGACCTCGTTCATGTCATGGTCACCACGCAGCAGCAACAGCCACACCGTGGACTTGGCAACGTCGCCCTTCTCGTCGAGCTCATCGGTGGCCAAGACCAATGACTTGACCGTCTGCGACAGCGGCAAGCCCAGCAGTTCGGCCACCTCCGCGCAGGTGCTCTTGCCTGGCGTGGCCTGCTTGACCAGCGCCTGCACGGGTGCGGCACGCTCAGCCAGCAAGGCCACTCCTTCGGCCAATTCGATGTTGGCGGCGTACTGACTGGTCGGGCAGTAGACGATGGCATCTTCACCGGTGTCGGCAATCACCTGGAACTCGTGCGAGATCTCGCCGCCGATGGCACCCGTGTCAGCGGCCACGGCCCGGTACTGCAAGCCGAAGCGATCAAAGATCCGGCCGTAGGCGTCGTACATGGTCTGGTAGCTGATCGTGGCAGCCGCCACGTCACGGTCGAAGGAATAGGCATCCTTCATCGTGAACTCGCGCCCGCGCATCACGCCGAACCGGGGCCGGCGCTCATCGCGGAACTTGGTCTGGATGTGATAAAAGTTCTTCGGCAACTGCTTGTAGCTGCGCAGTTCCTGGCGGGCGATGTCGGTGATCACCTCTTCAGACGTCGGCTGGATGATGTAGTCCCGGTCATGCCGGTCTTTCACCCGCATCAGCTCCGGGCCCATCTTGTCAAAGCGGCCGGTCTCCTGCCACAGTTCGGCTGGCTGCACGACCGGCATCAGCAGCTCGACGGCACCGGCACGGTTCATCTCCTCGCGGACGATGGCCTCGACCTTGCGGATCACCCGCAGGCCCATGGGCATGTAGTTGTAGATGCCAGCCCCCAGGCGCTTGATCATGCCGGCTCGCATCATCAGCTTGTGGCTGACCACCTCGGCGTCGGCAGGGGCCTCTTTGAGGGTGGAAATGAAGAACTGGGAGGCTTTCATGGGCAGCTTTGGACACCGGCTGGAGGGCTTCGGGTAAGCGAGAGCCTGCGCTGAACACGCCGCCGGTGCTATATTGATTTCAATTCAAAAATCGGGATCCGATTATGCTCGACCGGGAAGGCTACAGGCCCAACGTCGGCATCATCCTGCTCAACGCCCGCAACCAGGTATTTTGGGGCAAACGGCTGCGCACCCATTCCTGGCAGTTCCCGCAAGGGGGCATCAAATATGGCGAGTCGCCTGAGCAGGCGATGTTCCGCGAGTTGCACGAGGAGGTGGGACTGCACCCCGAGCACGTCGAAATCATCGCGCGCACGCGCGACTGGTTGCGCTACGACGTGCCCGACCACTTCATCCGCAAAGACGCGCGCGGCCACTACAAGGGCCAGAAACAGATCTGGTTTCTGTTGCGCCTGATGGGCCGCGACAGCGACATGAACCTGCGCGCCACCAATCACCCCG
>CALRVU010000074.1:0-9405 GCA_943371685.1 Bordetella parapertussis
TCGGCCAGCACGGCCTCGGCCTGGGCGGCGTGGCGGTCGGTCAGGTAGAGCAGCCCCAGCGTGGGCCGGAAGGCCGGCCGCTGGGCCCGCTGCGCATCCAGCTGGGCAGCGACCAGCGCCAGCGCCATCGAGGCGTCCGGGTGGGTCACATGGGCGAGCAGAAAGCCCGACAGGTCTGTGCCGTTCATGCCGGGCATCCGGTTCAAGTGCCTTTGGCGCGAGTGCTGCGTGCGGCCTTGGTCGGGGCCTTGCGCGCGCCGGCGGGCACGGCCTTGCTGGCCGACGCCGCGGGCTTGGCGGACTTGGCGGACTTGGCAGATTTGGCCGCAGCTGCGGGCGCTGCGGACTGGGGTGCCGTGGCCGCCGCACGGCGCGTTGAAGGCTTGGGCTGGGAGGCGGCCGGCGCCGCCACCGGCATGCTGCTCGCCTTCTTCAGGGTCTCGCCCGCCGCATCAAAGGTTTGCTTGACCATCTGCGTGGCCAGGGTCCGGGCAGCCTCGGCATTGCTGTCTTGCAGGGTCTTCGCCGCCAGCTCGGTGAACTGCTGGGTGAGTGCGCCCCACCACTTCATCGGATCCACCGCCGGGGCAGCCGGTGCCGGCGCGTCCTCATCGTCGGCGGCCGCCGCCGGGGCAGGAGCAGGCGCCGGCTCGGGCTTGGGGGCCGGCGGGGGGGCGGGAGCGGCCGCTGCCGCCTTGGGCATCACCGGCATCTTCAGGGTCAAGGATTCGCGCAGGTCGGTCATCGACACATTCATGGTCTGCAAGGTGGACAGCGTCATGCGCTGAACCTCCATGGCCTGGATGGTGGCGCCCAGGATGCGCGCGTTCTGCTCGAGCCAGAACTGCACGGTGCGCAACTCCTCGATGCGCTTCTCAAGCTCTTCAGGATTCAGGGTCGGAGCCACCCACTGGCCCATGTTGGGCAGTGCCGCATTGGCGTTCTTGACCAGTCCCTGCAGGAAGTCGAACCCGGGCAACAGCTTGGCAAAGTGGTTTTCTTCAGTCATGACCTCGTCTCCTTCATTGAGCTTGCACGGGATTGATTCTGCGCTCGCCCGCGCCGCTGGTCGGTGCCTGGGCCGGCAAGGCGACGAGATCGACCTGGTAGCCCCGCGCCGCCAGCAGCGCCGGCAAACCCTGCGGGCCGACCATGTGCAAGGCGCCCACGGCCACGAACAGGGCCTGGCTTTGTTGCTGTGCCTGGATGATGCGCTCGACCTGCACCCGGTTTCGATCATCCAGCATGCGCTTGAGCACAGCGCGCTGGGCCGGCGTGTCAGCACACTCGCACCACTCGGTGTAGCGGTTGAGCTCGTCGAAGCGGCTGCCAGCCCAGGCCTGGACCAGGCGCAGCACGCCCCGGTGGGCGCGGCCGCTCTCCAGGTCGGCCAATGATTCTTCGACCAGCTGCGTCAACGCGACCGGGTCCGGCTCCAGCAAGGCCGCAAATTGCTCCTCGGGTGTCTCCAGCCCCACCACCTTCTTTCGCAAGCCCTGCGCCAAGCCCATCAAGTAGCTGTCGACGCCGTAGGCGGCCTCCAGCCCGTCACCACGCAAGCTCAGCAATGACAACATCGCCAGCCGCACTTCGGGGCGCAGTCTGGCCGTCAGAGCCGCATCCACACAAACGGCCGCCTCCTGCTGCTGCAGCCGGGCCGCCAGCCCAGCGGGCAGCGGCGTCGCCCCGGCGGGCTGTTGCATGGCCTGGCCGACGCGCTGGCCGATCGCCGGGTCCAGCAGGTTCAGCTCGAAGGCCACCGTGTCAGCCGCCAACAGGGCTGCCAGCACCGTCGGCCCGGTGTACATCCACTCCAGCTTGGCCGCATGCATGGTGCCGTACAGCCAGATCGTGCGGCCACCACGCGAGGCCCGCCAGAGCAGACCGTGGTCGCGCGCCTCGCGCTGGCCTTTCTGCACGGTCTCCACATCCAGCTCGGCGGGCGGTGGCGGGCAGACGGGCTCCGCCGCCCCGGCCCTGCCCAGCAGCACCGCCACAAGGCAGAGGGCCAGCGCAGCCATGCGAGGCAGCCAGCGGTGCGCCGGCCGGGTCCATTCAAAGTGCTCGAAGTGCGACATCGGATCATCCTGAAAATGGCGTCTGCCCCCATTGGACTGGCGCGCGCAGAAAAGGGCCACGGCCGGGGTCAATCCGCCGGGTCGGACACGGTGGTTTCGATGGCACCGAACAGACTCAGGCCGTCGCGGCCCTTCATGTCGATGCGCAGCACATCGCCAAACTGCAGATAGGCGGTGCTCGGCTCCGCGGCCTCGCCCCGCTTGGCCTGTTCGCGGGCACGGGCCTCGGCAATGCACTGGTAGCCTTTGCCCACTTCCTTGTTGCTGACCGGCCCGGCGCTGACGATGCAGCCGGCGCGCAGGGGCCGGCTGCGCGCTGCATGGGCGATCAACTGGCCAAAGTGGAAGCTCATGTCATTGCCAGCCTCGGCCGATCCCACCTTGCGGCCGTTCAGGCTGGCCTGCAGCGGCAAGTGGACCCGCCCGCCCTGCCAGGACTCGCCCAGCTCATCGGGCGTCACGGCGACCGGGCTGAAACTCATGCCGGGGCGGCCGTGCAGCAAGGCACCGCCGCGTACCGGCTGCCCTGGTGCGCCGGGCAACAGGGCTCGCAGGGCCCATCGGTTGCCCAGCATCAGCAAGCGCACGCCCTCCAGCGCCTGGGGCGGGCTGCAGCCCAGCGCCACGTCCCCGGTGATGACGGCCAGTCCAGCCTCGAAATCGATGTCCCAAGCCGCTTCGGCAAAGACGGCATCCGCCTTGGCACCCCAGAAGGCATCGGAGGCCAACTGCTCCAGCAGGGGTTCGCCGCGCACCCGTTCCAGTGGTGTCGGCAGCACAGCATCGAGCAGGTTCAGGTGCTGCTGCCAGGCCACACCGTGCACGGCCTGGCTGGCGCGCGGCAGCGGCGCCATGCACTTCTCGGGCTCAAAAGCGAAGGCATGCCGGGCCCGGCCCTGGTTCAGCCGGGTCGACAGGTCTTCCAGCTGAGGCGACATGAAGTTCCAGTCGTCAAGCACCTGTTGCAGGCGGCTGGCAATGCCGGTGGCGTAGTGCGCGTGGGCCAGATCGCGCGAGACGACCACCAGTTGCCCGTCACGCGAGCCGTCGTTGTAGGAGGCGAGTTTCATGGTGATGGAGAATTCAGTGGCACCATTGTCCAATGGCGAGGCCCCAGCCGCGCCGGCCCCAGCGCCCTCCGCCTGCAGTCTGTCCCACCGTGACCCTCGCCCTGATCAGCCGCCAACCCTTGTCCGAGCAGCCCCGTGCGCTGGCCCTGGTCGGCGTCGTGGTGGTGCTGGCCCATCTGGCCGTGCTCGAGTGGCGCTGGACGGCCCCCCCTTTGGTCGCCCTGCCAGAGCTGCCGCTGACCAGGGTGATGTCGGTCCGGACGCTGGCCCTGGGGTCGTCGCCGCGTGCAGATGCCTCTGAATCAGCCCCTGCCGAGACCGCCCACGCGAAAAACCAGACCGCCACCACCACCGGGCGCGCCGGCAACCCCACGGGACAGGCCGAGGGTCAGGCAGCGGCTGCGACGGGCGATACCGTCGTGCTCAGCGACCGCCCCGACGCGCCCACACCCCTGGCCGAGATGGCGGCGCCGCCGGCGCTGCGGCTGAACTACCTCGCGCAGCGCGGCACCGACCAGGGAAGCGCCCTGCTGGACTGGGCACCCGACGACCAGGGGCAGTACAGCTTGACCTGGCAGGTCATGTTGCCGGGTCGCCCGGCGGTGGACTGGCTCAGCCGTGGCGAGCTCGGCGCCCAGGGCGTCAGCCCGCTGCGCATGGTGGAACGCCGGCAGGGCCGCGACAAGGCCGCGGTGAACTTTCAGCGCGACAAGGGCATCGTCAGTTTTTCGGGCTCAAGCCGCAGTTTCGACCTGCCGCCCGGGGCGCAGGACCGCGCCAGCTGGCTGATGCAGTTGCCGCTGCTGGCACAGGCCGCAGAGCGCGAGCTGAGCGGCGGCGCCTCATTGGCACTGCCCATGGCAACGGTGCGTGGCGAGGTGCTGCTCTGGCGCTTTGAGGTGGTCGAGCAGGCTACCCTGACCTTGCCTTCCGGCCAGACCCTGTCCACCTGGCATCTGTTGCGCGAGCCGGAGCGGCCCTACGATCTGCGCATCGAGGTCTGGCTGGCGGCCGACCACCGCATGCTGCCGGTGCAGTTGCGCATGGCCGTGCAGCCGGGCGAGGCCCCATTGACCCTGAGCCTGCTTGGCGACTTGCCCGAATCCACGCGCACCCGCCGCGTCGTGGCCGACCCCGGCGATCCGTCGTCTGACCCGGCGGCGCCGAGAACCCCATGAAAACACCATGCCGCCGGCAGAGGCCCGCATGACGGCCTACGCTGCACTCACCGAAGCGCTGGCAAGCGGGCCTGACCTGGACGCCGGCAGCTGGACGCTGACACTGGTTTTGAGCTGGTTGTGCTTTGGCGTGCTGGCCCATGGCCTGCACAAAGTGCGCACGCCCGACGCGAGCGTTGCGGCAGCCTGGTCGGCAGGCCTGGCCTTGTCCGTGGGAACCGGGCTGTGCGGCGTGCAGATTCTGGCGCTGAGCGGCCTGGATGCCGGTCCGATCGCCCGCTACGGCCTGCGCCTGCCCACACTGGCCGGCCTCTGGCTGGCCTCGATGGTGATTGCGACGCTGGTGCTGCTGCTGGCACGCTTCCTGGTCCCCCGCAGCGGCCGCCACCTGCTGCAGGCCGCGCTGCTCGGCCTGCTGGGCAGCACCGGCTGGCTGCAGATGGCCGAAGCCCTGAGCCCGGGCTTGCCGCTGCCCACCGAGCAGATGATCTGGCCCGGGCTGGCCGGCTTGGTTCAGGCCCTGGGGGCCTGGCTGGCCTTGCGACAGACCGATCCCAGCTCGAATGACGACGCTGAATCCGGTGCGCGTGACAACCGGCTGCGTCAATGGCTGGGGGCTGGTCTGTACGCGGCTGGCACCGCCCTGGCCTTGTTGACCTGGCAGGCCCTGCCCCTGGGCGCCGGCGAGTGGCTGGCCGCCCCGCCCGAGCGCGACTGGCTGCCGCCCGTTGCGTTGCAGGTGCTCGCCGTGTTCAGCGCCTTGATGCTGCTGACCGGCGTCAGCGTGAGCCAGATCGACCGACTGGCCCAGCGGCGGCGGCAGAAGCTGGCCCGTTCGCTGAACTCGGCCACCGAGAAGCTGCGCGAGCAGGCCTCGGTCGATCCGCTGACCCGGCTGCCCAACCGCCTGGAGTTCGAGGAGCAGCTCGATGCGGCGCTGGTCCGCGCCGACGACAGCCCCGGCTGCCTGGCCGTGCTGTTCATCGACCTGGACGGCTTCAAGCCGGTCAACGACTCGTTCGGCCATGTGGCCGGGGACTCGGTATTGCGCGAGATGGCCAACCGGCTGCGCAAAGCGGCGCGCGACAACAACCTGGTGGCCCGGGTCGGCGGTGACGAGTTTCTGGTGCTGGCCGAGCGCCCCGGCGGCGCCACCGGCGCGGCGGCCATTGCGCGGCGGCTGCTTGAAGCCTTCAACCAACCCTGCGTGCTGCCCAACACCGTGGAGGTGAAGCTGTCATGCTCGATCGGCGTGGTGCTGTTCCCGGAGCATGGCCCGGCCAAGAAGCTGATCGCCTGCGCCGACGCCGCCATGTACGCCGCCAAGCGGGCCGGTGGCTCGACCTTTGCGTTCTTCGAGCCCGGCATGGAGATCGACACGCGGGCGCAGCTGGAATTGCAGAATGACCTGCGCCGGGCCCTCGACAACCAGGAACTGGAGCTCTACTACCAGCCCAAGATCGACGGCCACTCCGGCCAGGTCACTGGCGTCGAGGCATTGATGCGCTGGCACCATCCGACCCGAGGTCTGATCATGCCCGGCGTGTTCATCCCGGTGGCCGAGCGCTTCGGCCTGATCAGCCGGATGGGCGACTGGGTGATCGAAGAGTCCTGCCAGCAGATTGCCGCCTGGCGCAAGAAGGGCATGCGCATGCGGGTGGCCATCAATGTGTCGGCCCACCAGTTGCGCCAGGAGGGCCTGCTGCAACGCCTGCGCGAGGCCATGCAACGCCACCAGGTCGAGCCGGCCCAGCTGACGCTGGAGATCATCGAATCGGTGCTGATGGAAGACAGCGCGGTGCAGACCTTCAGCGGCCTGGCCAGCCTGGGCGTGGGCCTGTCGATCGACGACTTCGGCATCGGCTATTGCAACTTCGCACTGCTGCGCAAGATGCCGGTCAAGCAGCTCAAGGTCGATCGCAGCCTGTTCACCGACATCCAGGAGAGCGCCGACGCCCGCTCGGTGGTGGTGGCCATCGTGCGCATGGCCCATGCACTCAATCTGCGGGTGGTGGCCGAGGGGGTGGAGACGGAAGCCCAGCGCAATCTGCTGCTGCAGCTGGAATGCGACGAACTGCAGGGCTATCTGTTCGCCCGGCCGATGTCGGCCACTCAGCTCACGCTCTGGGCCATGTCAGACGACCTGGCGTCAACTCAGTCGCCCGAGTTCCGCTCATCGATCTTCCTGGGGCCTTGAACGCCGGCGCATGCGCACCGCGTCGGCCAGCTGGCGCAACACCGGCTCGGTGTCGGCCCAGCTCAGGCAGGCGTCGGTGATGGACACGCCGGGTCGCAAGGGCTGACCGGGCACCAGGTCCTGCCGGCCTTCCTCGAGATGGCTCTCGATCATCACGCCAGTGATGCGCGCATCCCCGCGCGAGATCTGGCCGGCCACGGCGTCGGCCACGGCGCGCTGGCGGCGGTGCTGCTTCTCGGCATTGGCATGCGAGAAGTCGATCATCACCTGCTCACGCAAACCGCTGGACCGCAGCACATCGCAGGCTGCCGACACATCGGCGGCGCTGTAATTGGGCTGCTTGCCGCCACGCAGGATGACATGGCAGTCGGCATTGCCGCGGGTCTCGAAGATGGCCGCCTGTCCCAGCTTGGTCATGCCCATGAAGGCGTGCGAGGCCTGGGCGGCGACGATGGCATCGGCCGCCACCTTGACGCCGCCGTCGGTGCCGTTCTTGAAGCCCACCGGGCAGGACAGCCCCGAGGCCAGCTGACGATGGCTCTGGCTTTCCGTGGTGCGCGCACCGATCGCGCCCCAGCTGACCAGGTCAGCGATGTACTGCGGGCTGAGCAGGTCGAGAAACTCGGTGCCGGCCGGCAGGCCCAGCGCGGCGACATCGAGCAACAGCGCGCGCGCCCGGCGCAGGCCCTCGTTGATGCGGAAGCTGCCGTCCAGACGGGGGTCGTTGATGTAGCCCTTCCAGCCGACGGTGGTGCGGGGCTTCTCGAAGTAGACCCGCATCACCAGGTGCAGCGCATCGCCCAGCTCATCGACCAGCGAGCGCAGGTGGCGCGCATAGTCCAGGGCCTGCTCGTGGTCATGGATCGAGCACGGTCCGACGACCACGATCAAGCGATCATCCGCGCCCGACAGCACCGCGGCCAGGGCATTGCGCGAGCGCTCGACCAGGGTTTGCGCGGCTTCTGGAATGGGCATCTCGTCCAGCAGCAAAGCCGGCGAGATCAGCGGACGCACGGCGCCGATGCGCAGGTCATCGACCCGGGTGGTGTCTTGGGTGCTGGCCACTTCGCGGTCGCGTTGCCAGTCGTCGGGACGGTTCAAGTTGCGCTCCAGGGCTGCAGGGGAACTGCGGATTATCCGCGCCGTGCCATGGCAAACTGAAGGCACCACCCCGCAACGCCCGCTCTGGAGCCTTCATGATTCTTGAAATCGCCGACATCCGCATTCAACCGGGCCAGCAGGCCGCCTTCAGCGAGGCCATCCAGCGCGGCTTGAGCACGGTGATCGCACACGCCAAGGGCTACCGCGGTTTCAAGGTCAACCACGGGATCGAGAACCCCGAACGCTATGTCCTGATGATCTTCTGGGACACGCTCGAGGACCACACCGTGGGCTTCCGCGAGTCCGAGGCATTTGCCGCCTGGCGCGCCATCGTCGGCCCGTTCTTTGCGGCACCGCCGCAAGTCGAGCACTTTGCCTTGTTGGCCAAGTCCTGAATCAACCGCTGACGCTGACCGCGACGGCCAGCGACAGCACGGCCAGCATCACGCAGGCCATCAGCTTGAGCAGCCACCCCAGGCTGCTGGTGTGCAGCCCGGTGACCGGGTCTTGGGTGTCTTCCATCAGGGTTCTCCCGCACGGCAAACCGCCGTAGCCGGAGTTGTACCCTGACAAATGCACCAAAAGCGTGACTGCTCACGCTTCCTTACACAATGGTGATTACTGCTTCACTGCTTCGACCTGGATCACCAGGCGCACAGCGTCGGGGAAGCCGTAGTTCAGGCCGTAGTTCACGCCGAACTGGCTGCGGGTGATGGTGGCTTCAAAGTCACCACCGCAGACTTCGCGCTTGAGCATCGGGTTCTGGTAGCAGTTGAAGTTGATGGCCTTCAGGGTGACCGGATTGGTCTTGCCCGCCAGGGTCAGCATGCCAGCGACTTCGGTGACCTTGTCGCCATTGAAGCTGAACTTGTCACCCACGAAGCGGGCGGTCGGGTTGGCTTCGGTGTTCAGGATCTCGGCGCTCTTCAAGTGGCTGTCAAACCGCGGGGTGCCGGAGTTGATCGAGGTCGTGTCGATGGTCACATCGAGCTTGCCGGTCTTGGCAGCGCGGTCGATCGAGACCGTGCCTTCCTTCTTGTCGAAGCGGCCGCGGTTGGTCGAGGTGCCGAAGTGGCTGATCTCGAAGGTCACGAAGGTGTGGGTCGGCTCGATGGCGTAGGTGGCCACTTCAGCATGGGCGGTGGTGGCCAGCAGGGCAGCGGCAGCAGCGGCGATCAGGGTCGATTTCATGAAAACTCCAAAAATGGAAAAGGGCGGGGGTTGAGGGGTGGGGGAAAGGTCAGAGCGGGCCCATGCCGGTGACGGTGAGCTTGAAGCGCACCACCACGTCATTGGCCACCATCGAGGTGTCGGCCCATTCGCCTTCACCGATCTTGAAATCCAGGCGCTTGACGGTGAAGCTGCCGCTGGCGGTGGTCACGCCCGCCGCCTGGCTCAGGGCCACCGGCACGACGATGTCACGCAGATTGCCCTTGATGTTGAGCTTGCCAGCGGCTTCGAACTTGCCAGGGCCGGTGGCCTTGATGGTGCTGGACTGAAAGGTCGCCTGAGGGAACTTGGGCACGTTGAACCAGGCGGCCTTGGGCACTTCGGCGTCGGTCTCGGCGGCGCCAAAGCTGGCGCTGCCGGTGTCGATGGTGAAGCTGACCTTGCCGGCCTCGGGCTTCTTGGGATCAAACGCCAGCTGCGCATCCCACTTGCGGAACTTGCCCTCGACCGGCACGCCCATCTGGCGGGTGGTGAAGACGATCTCGCTTTGCGCCAAAGTGACCTTCTGCTGCGCAGCCACGCTGCTGGCCAGCACGGCCAGCGACAGGGCG
>CALRVU010000075.1:0-9276 GCA_943371685.1 Bordetella parapertussis
GCCATGGTGGGTGCCTGGGCCTGATGGGCCATCCCGGCGGCCACCGCCACACGCTGCGCCAGCGTTCCACGCCGCTTTGCTTCTCCCATCGCCTGCTCCTGCATCCTGCACCATTGATCCGCAGAGTGTAAAACCCCAGCGCCGGTCAGGCTCAGGGGGCGTGCGGGGATCGCTCCAACGGAGAGCGCAATGGCGATGGAACGACGCGCCTACTGGCCCGCCGGTGCTTGCCAGAGTTCGACTTTGTTGCCCTCCGGGTCCATCACCCAGCCGAACTTGCCGTACTCGGAGTCATCTGTCTTTTCAAGGACATGGCAGCCCTCCTCTCGAAGGACTGCCAGCAGCGCTGCCAAGTCCTCGACCCGGTAATTGATCATGAAGGTCGATGTGCTGGGTGCAAAGTGCTTGCCATCCGCTGCGCCGACCGACCAGATCGTTGTGCCCTTCATGGGGTTGCCATCCGCATCCGCCCAAGCAAACGCCGCACCTCCCCAGTCCTGCACATCGATGCCCAAATGGCGCTTGTACCAGTCGCCAAGGGCCTTGGGATCCCTCGCGCTGAAGAAGATGCCGCCTATGCCTGTGACTCGTCTCATCCGGGACTCCGAAGAACTGATGCGATTGAACGGGGCTGCCGCTGGAGCGTTCCTCTGCCCCTTGCGTTTGCACCCCAAGCCTATCTGCTGGACATGGGGCTTGCAAGGTCTCCAGGCTTGACTGGGGGGCTGCCGAAAAGGGCTGCCCACCCGGAAGAGCAAGTTGTCAGGCCCCACACGGTGGCGCTCAAAGCACCTTGATGAGCTGCAGCACCGGCAAGGAGGCACCCCACAGCGCCGGGAATACCTCCAGAGGCTGGTAGCCGATTGCAGCGTAGAACTGCCGCGTCTCCGCGTACTCCGGACTTGGGTGTGCTGGCGCCAGCGTCTTGACTTGCAGAACCTGAGCACCCTGGCCCCTGAGCCAACCCTCGACATGACCGTGGAGGTGGCGCCCGATTCCAGTTCCCCGTTGGGCGGCCAGATGATGAAGGTCCACACGAGCGACTGGATCGGTGTCACGGCGTCGCCTTTTCCGGATGACGGCGCTCCCACATGAGGTGCTCACAAACTCCCTCGCGCGGCTTGCAGAAGAACACCCAAGTTGTTTGCTGCTCTTCGTACCACCAAGCTTCGTATCCACTGACTTTGTATTTCTCCGCCGTTCGCGCCCAATCCGCGAACGGGGGCGTTGAATGCGCTTGCGGCTTCAAGTGGACAGCGAAGCTGCTCCAGTCCTGGGCCTTGAACTTGAACGAGCCCTCAGAGGTGTTCAGATCCAGGTTGTTGCTGGTCTGGATCTGTTCGGCACTGACCGGGACAATAGCGGGTAGCCAGCCTTGTGCCACCAAACCTCCATCGAGCGCTTCCTGGCGATTCGCATGCGTCGTCCGGACATCCTCGCTGCAGGCCGAAATCAGCAGTGCACTCAGGATGATGAGTGCCGAGCGGGTCAGCTTGAGCGACGGGATGTCGAAGCCATCGGGCTCTAGACATCGATGGGCATCCTGAGGGTCAATCGCACGCAAGCGGCACCTCTCCATGAGTCAACGACTTTGTGCGACTGATTCGAGAGGCCTCACCGACGCCCTACCGTCGCTGCACAGTGCGAGAACATGGTCTCTGCCCTGCGTGAACTCGCGGCGATGCCCGGTGCAGCCACCTCCCAAAGCGGCTCGGCCCAGACGGCAGTGTTGCCTCTGTACTCGGAAACCAGGCGGAAGAATGGTGAGGCGAACAGCGGAGCGTCTCCTTCCGTTTGACTGGCGAAGCAACTGTGCGCATTGCCTCTTGCCCTCAGCTTGGGCGCACGGGTGGCCCAATTCTGAAACTGGGTGACGCCGACATCCGAGTTCGGCACGGTGACAGCGTAGACCTGGCCTGCTGGATCGCGAACGGCGGCCTGGATCTCGCCTGTTGTCAGTAGCAGCAGGGTTATGAGATGTGAATCCATCGTTGAGTTCGAAGCAGCGCGCGCGTCTCAGCGGCTCGATTTCTGGGGCCCAAAGTCGGCGCATTCGATGAGGCCTCACGTTTGAGGCAAGGTGTGAGAACCCCGCTTGAACGACGGGGAGGCCACAGCGCGGTGCTCACGTGTCGTATTCACCGCTGTCCCACGGTTCAAAGAACGCCATGTAGTTGCCTGGCTGGACCTCAACAGCCCACGGATCGTCCTCATGTTCCGGTTGACGGACAACGAGACCAAACGTTGTGCCGAACTTCTCCAGGGCAATCGGGGCGACGACGATGCGCTCCAGTGACACCTTTCCAAGGCTCTGGAGCCGAGCGTCATGCGTTCGTTTTCGAGCGCCTGCATCCATCGTCTCTCGCGGGCCAAAGCTGTCAATCTCTGACGCGATGAGTTCTCCACCCTCATTGAAGATGTAGAGCGCAACGAACTCGCAGCCTTCTTCGCCACGTACGCCGGGCTCGAACGGCGTCGTAAGGAAGAACTGGCGTCCATCGGATGTCCGCCCAACGTGTTCAGCGTGGTGGTCATCAGGAACGATGGCGACGAGGGTGGGTGGCGACGAGCTCATGAGGGAAGACCCAGATCGGTCGCTTCACCAAGGCAGGCGACGGCGACCTGCGCAGCCTGCTGCTGAACGCCCGAGCGATGCTGACTGCGGCCAAGAACGCGCGCATGGCTTGGCCCCCCGCGTGCGTCCTTCATCAGGGTCCGTGACCATCAACAGGCCATCCGAATGACGGTATGTCGTCTGGCCATTCCGCACCTTCTGTCTTCTTTCACCACTTGTTATTCACCCGGCTGTCTGGCTTGCAAGAACGAATGAATTCAGACCTGCGCTGCGGGTCCGGGGTCAACTGTCGCTTGGCGAATGGGGAAGCCCTTGCAGTTGGAGCTGAGGTCCACTCGAGCGACTTGTCGGGCAGCATTGTGATCAGCGGCAAGATCGACACCTGCCTCAGCGAGCAAACAAGAAACGAATCGCTGCAGCAACGATTGCGAAGACAGCGGCCAAAGACAACCAGAACACAAACTTCGCTCGATGGACTCGACCCGCTGCGTCAAGCGCACCCGGTAGTGCGAGCGCGACGAATGGGATGAGGTTGACCCACCATTCAGAACGAGTACGGACCCCGTGAATCATGCCGAAACTGTGAAACAGCGCTTTGGCGACGCAAACGATGGCGCCAACCAGGGCAACGATGAAGACGATCGGAGCGAGGAGGTGCATGCTGCCCAACGTTGGAACCAAAGGGACGGAACTGGCCGCCCGCGCGACGCGATGATGAACTGCTGAGCGTAGCGCGGCCAGCAGGTCCAGGTCCGGTGGAGCGACTGGCTTGGCAACTCACACACCGGAACAGCCTGGCAACGTTATTCCGACGCTTGCGAATGCCAATCCGGCACCCAACAAGCCGACCAAAAGAGCAGCACCAAGGGCCCGAGTCGAGCGCCGCAGAACGGCCACAACGATGAAGGCGAAAAACGCCAAGGCACAGAAGACAAGGCTAGCAAAGAAAGCCACCGGCCCATGTGGCTGGCAAAGGTACGCGCGCGCGCGCCACACGCCAGCAGCGAAGGTCACCATGCTGCTCGCGACTAAAGCAAGGCCCGCTCGATGTATCGCATTCGATGCCGTCGCCATAGATGCCCAACGTTGGAGCCCAGCCGTCACGAGTCGACTCGAACGACAGGTTAGCGAAGTAATCGGACTGTGGACACCGAAAATCGTCCTGAAAGTCAGTCGCATGCATGCAGAATCTCTATATAAATCAACTACTTAGCGCGACTGACTTGAGAGCCATCAGCGTGGCGAGCCTACCGCATAGCATCGAGTGCCCCCGTAGCAGCGAGGTCGTCGAAGACCTTGCGTGCGAATGTTCCTGTGTAGAAGGTATCAAGGGTCTCCTTAGTGCGCGGATACCGATAGCTCTTTAAGTATTCGCCCTTCGCTGTAGTTTTGGTACCACCAGCCGCCGGCTCCCCGCTGGCGGGAACCATGCGAATTAAGCTCACGATGAAGCCAAAGTACCTACCGTTGGAGTCTTCTCCGACATCATTGGAGATCTGAAGGACTCGATTGCAGCGATTCCTTGCCAACGAGTACACCACGAGCCTACTGATGTCGGGCGATTCGGCTACGGAAACCGTGAGCCGCTCGACTCGATACTTCTCAGCCAAGAGGTGTTCGTGAAGATGATCCGCAATGTCTTTGTTGACGTTGTGCCAAATTCCAGCCACATCCGACTCGGCAAAGGTACTTCCAACGCTGCCGGAGACTAGAACTCCACATCCATGGTGTTCGAGGAGATAGGTCGGCGTGGATTGAGCACAAGCGATGTTGGTTGAGAGGCCTAAGAGGATGCCAAGTGCCGCGGCGACGGTGGACGTTTGCATTGCTGAAGCCTTGATAGAGATGGCTAACGTTGGAGCTGATGGGCCGAAACCGGCTGGCCGCACGAAGCGATGATGGACTGCTGAGCGGAGTGCGGCCAGTCGGTTGAGGTCCACTCGAGCGACTGGTTAGCGAAGTAATCGGCCCGACCCCGCCGCAAATCGTCCCGAAGAAACTCTGGGTTGGCGCTTTGTGGCAAGGTGGAATGCGGCGCCGCGGAAGACCGATTTGGCAATGGTGCGCAATGCCCGCGGGTTAGCGTGGTCCTGGGTGACGTCATCGACATTGGTGAATCGGCGAGGCAGTTCTGAGCTGCCCCGACGATATCCCGTTTGAGAGAGTGAGCAAGACGACGTACCCGATGCGGCGCCACATTCCGCAACGGATGATGGAGGACTCCTTGGCTCAACGCAACCGAACATCCCCACCTCGTGCAGGCAAAGCGCGCGCTGCGCTCAGTCTGCCCCACCCCAATGCAGCCGGTGTCGACATCGGTTCGGCCTCGCACTACGTGTCGGTGCCGCCCGATCGGGACGACGAGCCAGTGCGCGAGTTCCAGAGCTTCACGGCCGACCTGCACCGCTTGGTCGATTGGCTCACGGCTTGCGGCGTCGACACCGTCGCCATGGAATCCACCGGCGTGTATTGGATCCCGCTGTTCGAGCTGCTCGATGCCCGCGGGTTCACCGTGTTCCTGGTCAACGCTCGGCACATCAAGAACGTGTCGGGCCGCAAGAGCGATGTGCTGGACTGTCAGTGGTTGCAGCAGTTGATGAGCTACGGCCTGCTGCGCGGCGCCTTCCGGCCGGCCGACGAGGTTTGTGTGCTGCGTTCGCTCTCGCGTCAGCGCGAGATGCTGCTGCGCAGCCAGACTCGCCACGTCCAGCACATGCAGAAGGCGTTCACCCAGATGAACATCCAGCTGGCCAACGTGATCTCCGACATCGTCGGTGCTACGGGCCAGAAGATCCTGCGTGCCATCGTGGCGGGCGAGCGCGACGGCCTGGCACTGGCTGCGCTCAAGGACGCCCGCATCAAGGCCAGCGCCGATGAGATTGCGCAGAGCCTGCAGGGCTCCTGGCGCAGCGAGCACCTGTTCGCGCTCAAGCAAGCCCTGGCGCTGTTCGACTTCTACGGCACCCAGCTGGCCGAGTGCGACGCCGCCATCGAAGCTCAGCTCCAAGTCCTGGCCGCTCATACCGGTACCCCGCAGCGCGTCAAAAAGCGCAGCCGTGCGCGCAACGCCCCCAAGTTCGACCTGCGCGCCCAACTGTTCCGCATGTGCGGGGTGGACCTGACGCGCATCGACGGCATTGACGTCACCACCGCGCTGGTGGTCGTCTCAGAGATCGGCACCGACATGTCGCGATTCCCAACCGTCAAGCACTTCACGTCCTGGCTGGGCTTGTGTCCAGGCACCAAGATCACCGGCGGCAAGCTGCTCAGTGGCAAGACCAAGCGGTGTGCCAACCGAGCGGCCCAAGCCCTGCGGCTGGCGGCGGCTGCGCTGCGCTCGAGCAAATCGGCGCTGGGCGCGTACTTCCGCAGGATGTGCTCACACATGGACAAACCCAAAGCGGTGACCGCTGCCGCCCACAAACTCGCCCGGCTGATCTACACCTTGCTAACCAAGGGCGAGGAGTACACCGACCAGGGCCAGGACTATTTCGAGGAGCGATACCGCGAACGCGTCATCCGCCAGATCACCCAACGCGCTGCCAAGCTCGGACTGTCCGTCGTCCCCACGGCGCAGGCGGCCTGAAAAACTCGTTACCAATCAATCACTTGACAGGAGTTTCTTGAGAGGCCTCGCCCGCTCAGAAGCACGAAACGCGCCCAAGGTCGACCTACTGCTTCCGCAGCCAGGAGATGCCATAGATGACTCTGGTGTCTGTGCGTAAAGCGTAGCCAAACACTGCTACCGGCAAGCAGCTTATCGAGAAGATGATTGCGTGAAGGTAGCTGGGCTCTGAGAGCCTGAGCAGAAAAAACCAAGAAATGCCAAGCACCGCCGAAGCAAGGCCCAACGCATGCAAGGTCTTGTAGACGGCCTTTTCTCGATGAGAGAGCCAATCGCGCGATGTGTTCGCCTCAATCACCTTTTGCGCCTAGATGGTTGAAACGGCCGGATGATCCATAGCGGCATGCAGGTACACGTGGACTAGTTTTGCGGCGCATCGCAGCGAAATGTCGCATCTCTGAGAGGCCTAACGTCGAAGCTGAGGAGCCAAAACCGGCTGGGTGCGCGAAGCGATGATGAGTTGCTGAGCGTAGCGCGGCCAGCCGGTTTTGGTCCGCTCGAGCGACATGTTAGGCCTCGAACAACGAACGACGCCTAGGCTGGAAATTGAAGGACGTGACTGCATCATCAACACCTCGCCATGGAAAGGAGCTTGTCAACATCAAGAAACTGAATCGACTCTCGAACGGCTCGCTCAACGGCACGACCTGGCGGAATAGATTTCCGATTCCAAGTCATGAAACCGCTCAGATGGCTAGGTGGGCACTCTTCCAGGGTGATAGTTCCTGTGTACCTAACTCCAGCCAGACCAATGTGGTAATCGGCACGGAACTCGGCCTTTCTGCCCGTGCTAGTGTGAATGTCAGTGCCCGCGAGATGCTTCATTTCGACCATCTATAAGTCAGTGGGTAGGGATGCAAGGAGTCGGCGACGAGGCCTAACGTTCGAGCTACCCGGCCTGCGGAGGCAAGCGCCGTAAGCCTGGTACGAGATGATGCACCATGTGCCTCGGACCAGGCTTACGGCGCTTGCCGTAGCGGGTCCGGTTGAGCGAGTGGTTAGCGAAGTAATCGGACTGTGGACACCGAAAATCGTCCTGAAAGTCAGTCGCATGCATGCAGAACCTCTATATAAATCAACTACTTAGCGCGACTGACTTGAGAGGCGTCATCCCACAGCAGACTGGGCGGAGGGCTCAAGTGACTAGCTGTTCCTTGGCGGGCAATAGTGACATGGCGACAGATACTCCTATTGCTCCTGCGAGGACTTGCGCCATACCTTGAACTGACGGCAGAGCTCGGTCCAGGATTCCGAAGTGGATGAGAAGTGCGTTCGTGGCGAACGCGAGCAGGGCAGAACCTGCGGTCCAGGCGATGGCAAGCGCAGTGAGCGTGTACCACCAGCGGCCCTTCAATACCCTGACGCCATGCTTCCACCTGGTGTTGTAGACGACCACGTTTCCGTACAGTGCCGAGAAGACGAACGGCATTAGCAGGGCGTACGCTGGTTCCTCGTCCGTGCTCTTGCCCATGAACGCGAGTACACCCCACGCAACGACTCCGATGACCGCTACGGCTAGCGAAGGGATGGCGGCAAGGCGGATGCAGTCCTCGATTACTTCGCGGGGCGTGAGGAAATCGAGGGAGTTCATCGGCTATCGGAGTGGAAGAGGTTCGATTGAGAGGCGACGGTGCGTGTCTTGATGACGCCTAACGTTGAAGCTGAGGGGCCGAAAACGGCTGGCCGCACGAAGCGATGATCGACTGCTGAGTGGAGTGCGGCCAGTCGGTTGAGGTCCACTCGAGCGACTGGTTAGACCCCATTTGCAGCCTCGTGTGCAAGCGAAAGGTAGTCTGCAAGCTTCTTGCTCTTGATTTCTGCGGCGGATCGAATCTTCAAGTGACGGCGACCTTTTCCTGTCCCTTCAAGAAAACCAATCGCATCAGCGATCTTGGCACCGGCTCCGAATTCGACGGATACATGCTCCTTGTAAGCGAACACACCACAGAATTGCACTCCTGAAGAGAACAGGATCCCTCCGTATTTGACCTCTTCGGTCGTGGACTTGAATGTCTTCTTGACCAATTCGCGCATGGCCTCAACGATCTCGTGATTCGTCTCACTGACAAGTCGAATGTCTTCGATCAACGACTGGACAGACTTTGTGGCCATCTTGAATTTGGTTCCCTGTGAATCCGGCTGAAGGACGATAGGTGTTCCGGTGGGGTCTAACGTCGAAGTTGAGCCGCGAGCGGCGGCTGGGCACGAAAGGCCCAGAATGAAGTGATGGCCTGCAGTGACCAGTCGTTGCGAGTCGGCTCGAACGCCCGGTTGGGCAGCAACGCGCGCATCACCATTCCCATGACGGCAGTTCATCGCCTTCGGCTAACTCGCAGCCGTAGAAGGAGGCGCCGCTGACCTTTACGCCACACCGTGTGGCGCCCGTTGCCTTAATCGACTCGATTGCGGCAAGTTCGAAGTTGGCTCCGGTGAGGTCAGCGTTGGAAAAGTTGGCGCACTTGACGTTGCATTCGCGAAAGCTGGTGCCGCGCAGACTTGCGCCTGAGAAATTCGCATCAGCGAACCAAGAGTGCTTCTCGAAGTCTGCGCCGTCTAGCACTGCGCCAGAAAGGTCCGCGTCGCTGAGTTCGGTACCCGGAAAGCAGCGCTCTCCACGGGCATACCGCATTTCAAGCTCGGCGCGGTTTGTCGGCGGCTGATAGTCTTTCGGGGGATTAAGCACGAGCTTTCGTCCTTGCTGGCCAACGTTTGAGCTCAGCGGGCGCCGCAGGCGGTCCGCTGGAGCGAATGGTTATGCAGAGCGTAATCGACGAAGGCACCGAAGGCAGCAGCGCGATGCGCTTTTGACTGCTTCTTCATTGGCACAGCGCCAACTGCGACAGGGCGGCCGGCCGACGCCAATGACCTTTTGCGCTTGCACACCCAAACTGCCGGGCCAATGCCAAAAGTTTTTGGGAAGCGAACTCCCGGCGCGAAATGCAACAGCAACAGAGCCGGCGCGCGAGCTCCAAACCTTCGCTTTGCCGCCGACCACTCGCCGCGCGGCGCCACCAGCAACCTGAGCCTCGCGCGACTTCATTTCAAACTGCCGATGGCCCTGCTGCATAACGTTGAA
>CALRVU010000076.1:0-9224 GCA_943371685.1 Bordetella parapertussis
CTCGGGCGGGGCGGCGGCCGCCGCCCCGCCCGAGCGCGGCATCCGGGTGATGCTGGAGATGGTCGATGTCGACAGCGCCAAATTTATGAACTGGTCGCAGCAGCTCGCTTGCTGGGCGGACAACGGTGTGTATGGTGAGGAGGCGGAAGCCAAGGTTCAGCCCTTGTCAGCCGCACTGCAGAAGCGCTTCGTCACGGCACAGCAGGAACTGCTGTTCGACGGCCCGCGCCAGGCCGAATACACGGTCCACCAGCAGGTGTGGGTGCCGCCAGGCTCTCGCGACTGCAAGCCCGTGCTCTATCGCAGCTACAGCGCCCAGGTCTCGAACGGCTGCGAGCTGGAGGTCACCGGCACCAGTGATGCGCCCGACCCCGCCGGCGGCCCGATCGAGCCGCCCGGCGTGCAGCAGGAGCGCGCTGCCCCCGGCCGCACGCCCACCTGCCCCCGCAAAGGCGGGGTCCGCGAACCGGTGTCGTCCTACGCCGGCCTGCCGGTGGATCAGATCAAGGGTCTGCCCTGCATCTGGATGGGCGACATCATCCGGCGCGCCGCAGGGCAAGCGGTCCGGCCCTTGCCCCGCGAGCAGCGCCTGGCCGACAGTTGCTTGTGGGCCGAGGAGCCGTACTACCGGGGCGAATCCGGCCGGGTTGTGGTGGTGGCCCACGCCGACCATGCCTCGGCAGCCCAGCACGCCCAGAACACCGTCCCGGAGATCGGCTCGGCCATGGCCTATGTTGAATTGCTGCCCGTTCGGCTGGAACAGGGGCCGGTGCCAGCGCAGCGCTTCTCTGTCGACGCGGTGCGGCGATTCGTCAATCAGCCTGCGCAGCATCCGCTGTCGACTGCGTCGCAATGACGACGTCCCACGCCCGCCAGGAGCCCTGACCATGACCTGCCGCCGCCCCGCCCTTCTCGGCACCCGCCGCAGCCACCAAGCCGGCCAGTCGATGACCGAGTTCATCGCCGCGCTGGCCGTGCTGCTGCCCTTGTTCCTCGCCGTCACCTATGCCGGCCGCTACTCCGATTTGCAGCAGACCGCCGTGCAGGCCAGCCGCTATGCCGCCATGCAGCGCGCCATCGAGCCCAACACCGGCCGCCTGAGCGATGCGGTGCTGACCGATCAGACCCGCACCCGCTTTCTGGTCCATGGCACCGCCCTCAACCAGGGCCGCCTGCAGTCGGACGATGCGCTGAGCAAGCTGCCGGCCGGAGCGGGCGAGGTCGCCCTGTGGCAAGACGTGTCGGGTAAACGGCTGCTGGACAAGCGCACCGACATGACCCTGGGCTTTGCCAGCGCCGGCCTGGCCGGCAGCGGCACCATCGGCAATGCGGGCAAGGCAACCGCAGGCAAGAACTACGACGGATCCCAAAGCGCTCAGGTCGAGCTCAAGCTACTCAACCGCATGGACCTGTTTGACCAGTCCCCCGCGCCGCTCTACATCGGAGCGGCCACCGCCGCCGTGGGCAACCGCTGGAACACCCAAGGCAACAGCGCCACCGTCAAGGCGGTGGAAGGCACGCTGGCAACTGCAGCGCTGGAGTTCCTGAACCCCATTCTGGACTTCGGCACCAGCTTCTTCGAGGGCGGCGGCCACAGCTTCGAACTGGGCTGTGTCAAGCCGGACGAGGTGCCAGGCCTGCGCCTCAAGGGCGCTGCCAGCGTCGGGGGCTGCCAATGAGCCTGGCCCTGAGCGCCCGGTCGCCTGCCGTGGCAGCACCACTCCCTCCGCGCGCACCCCGCAGCCCGCTGCTGGGCTTGGCCTTGAGCGCCCTGCTGGCCGCACCAGCCTGCGCCGGCGCAGACTGGCCTGCCCTGGTGCCGCCGCCCCGCGCCGTGGCCAGCGAGGTGGCGCCGCAACTGCGCGTCAATGGGCTCTCGAGCCGCATCCTGCACTTCACGACCGAGCTGCCCACCGCCGAGGTCCTGTCCTACTACCAGCGGCTGTGGAGCAAGGGTCGGCCGCCGCAAGCCGTCAATGCCGGCGAATGGCAAGGCCTGAGCAGCCTGCAAGGTGAGTTCCAGTTGACCTTGCAGGTGAAGCCGGGTGCACGCGGGCGCGGCAGCGAGGGCATGGTCAGCGCCGGCCACCTGCGCGACCTGCGGGCCGACTTCGTCCCGGCCGACTGGCCGCAGTTTGCCGACACCCAGGTGCTGCAGGTCACCGAGAGCGAAGACGGCCCCAAGCGCAGCGTGCTGCTCAACCTGGTCAGTCGCGCCAGCTACGGCACCAATCTGCAGCGCTGGCGCGGCGAGTGGCAGCGCCGCGGCCTGACCCTGAGCCGCGAGACCGAAGTGGCCGGCGCCCGGCCGGGCGAGCGCGGCTGGATGGCCTTGTTCGATGGCGCCGCCGAGTCGCTGGAGCTGACCGTGGCCGAAGTCGACAACGGCCGCAGCGTCAGCATCATGGCCCACCGCCTGCTGCCCGCCGCGAGGCGGCCATGAGGCGCGCGCTGCACGCCCTGGCGGGCGCCCGCACCCAGGCCGGCCAGGCCATGTTCGAGTACCTGGTCGTGGCCTCGGTGCTGGTCACCGCCTTGTTCGTCTTCCAGTTCAACGGCCAGAGCCTGGCGCAGTACGCCGCCGAAATGATCCGGCGCTTCTTCCAGAGCTTGACCTTCTTCTTCTCGCTGCCCTGACCGGCGGCACCCGATTCCTGAAGACTTCATTGCACCGGCCATGGCATTCAGCAAACCCAAGATCAACACCAACTGGCTGCTGCTGGGCGCGGCCGTCGCGCTCGGCGGCGGCGCGGTCTACCTCAGCAACAGCCTGATCAAGGACAAGCTCGCACAGATCGAGGACGAGGCCAGGCGCGGCCGCGAGTCGGTGCGCGTGGTGGTGGCCAAGCGCGACCTGTTGCCGGGCGATCCGATCACTGCCGACGCCGTCGCGGTGCGCGAGGTACCGCGCGAATACCTGCACGAAGCGGCGGTGCGGCCCGAGCACTTTGGCGACTTCGAGCGTCAGCGCATGTCGGTCGCCCTCAAGCGCGGCGAGGTCCTGCTGCCGGCCCACTCCGAGGGCAATGGCGGCCAGGTCTTCTCGGCCACGCTCAAGAAGGGCTTGCGGGCCCTGACCTTCGAGGTGGACTCGGTCAACTCGATCTCGGGCATGTTGCGCCCGGGCGACCGCATTGACCTGATCTACACCGCCCGGGGGGGTGGTGAAGGCGCCACCGACATCACCGTGCCGCTGCTCTCGGGCGTGACGGTGCTGGCCACCGACCAGAGCCTGAGCAAGCGCGACGACGGCAGCGGCAAGGAGCGCGCGTTCTCCACCATCACGCTCGAGGTGAGCCCGCTGGATGCCGACCGGATCATCGTGGCCAAGAGCGTGGGCCAGCTCACCGCGGTGCTGCGCCACCCCGAAGACACCACGCCGAACGCCACCCGCGCCATGACCGCTGCCCACCTGCTGGGTGGCAAGGGCGGCACCGATGCCCGGGGCGCGGTGATCGAGTACATCGTGGGCGGCGGAGCCACCGGCCCGGCGCCCCTGCAACAAGCCGAAATGGCCGCCGCCCTGAGCTCGCTGGGCCAGCGCAGTCGGCCTTGACGGCCTGCCAGCACTTCAAAAATTCAAGGGAGAGTTTCTTGGGATTCCTCGCAGTACGGGCCGGCCGGCCTTTGATGGTGGGCACGCTGGCGTTCTCCGCCCTGGCCCTGGCCGCGCAACCACAAGCCGCCACGGGCGCCGAAGGCAGCAACCCCAGTTCACGGACCGGCGGCACGGCCGGCGCCGGCCGGGGCCTGGTGCAGCCGCTGACCAGCACCGCCAACGGCATCACCACGACCGTCACCCCCATCACCGGCCCGGGCAGCAGCAACAGCAGCGGCCAGCGCCTTTCCGCGCGGGGCGAGGCGCGCAGCGGGTCGGCCTTCGTGCCACCGGTGGTCGAGGCCGGCCCCCGCCATCAACTGGTGGTGGGCGAGGTCAGCACCATCGGCCTGCAGGGCGTGGCCCGCATCGCCATCGGCAACGGCATGCTGGTCAAGGCCACGGTGGTGGACGACCGGCAGATCGTGCTGCTGGCCGAGGCGCCGGGGCAGACGACCATGCACGTCTGGCTCAAGTCGGGCCGCCAGCTGTCGTATGAGTTGAATGTGCAATCGACCCGCCCCGACAAGGTGCTGCAAGACCTGCAGAACCTGATGAAGGAGGTGCCGGGCATCAGCGCCCGCATGGTCGGCGACCGCATCGTGATGGAGGGCCGCTACCCGGACGCCGAGACGGCCGAGCGACTCAAGAAGCTGACCGACAACTTCCCGCAGGTGCTCAACTTGGTGCCGGGCAAACCCGCCGACGCCGACCCGCTGCAGATGGAGCGCATGGTGCAGATCGACCTGCGCGTGATCGAGGTGAAGAAGCGCGCACTCGACCAGCTGGGCATCAAGTGGTCAGGCTCGGCCGCCGGGCCGACCTTTGCCACCAACATCCTGGGCTATGCCAACACGCCCTGGCGGCCATCCACCACGGCCGGCTACCCCACGGTGGGCACCACCACCCCGGCGCTGACCTACCTGGGTCTGGCCACGCAGATCACCTCGGCGCTGAACTTTCTGGAGCAGAACGGCGACGCCTGGACCCTGGCCGAACCGCGCCTGAGCTGCCGCAGCGGCGGCGAGGCCACCTTCCTGGCCGGCGGCGAGATCCCGATCCCGATCTCGCAGGGCTTTGGTGCCGTCTCGGTCGAGTACAAGGAATACGGCGTGCGCATCGAGTTCAAGCCGGTGGCCGACGGCAACGGCAACATCGACTCCAAGCTGATGGTCGAGGTCAGCGAGCCCGACTCGCGCAACAGCAACGGCGGCTTCGTCGCCTTCACCACCAACCGCACCGACACCCAGGTGGCCCTGAAGCAGGGGGAGCCGCTGGTGATCGCCGGCCTGATGCGCCAGCGCACCGAGCGCTCGGCCGAGCAGATCCCCGGCCTGGGCCGGCTGCCCTTGATCAGTTACCTGTTCGGCGCCAAGGAGCACACCAGCGAGATGACCGAGCTGTTCGTCATCGCCACGCCGCGGATCATCACGCCCGATGCCGCGCTCGCCAAGCTGCAACTGGAGAAGGCCGAGGACATGGCCCGCCAGGCCAAGGAGCGCTCCGGCGGCCGGCTGGAGCCTAACGCCGCCCAGGGCCCTTACCAGATGGAGCCGTGATGCTGACGATTGAAGTCAAAGGCGCACCGGAGGGCGCCGGCCTGTTCAAGGTGCAGAACGGCCGGTGCGTGATCGGCAAGGACCTGGACTGCGAGCTGCCGCTGGCGGGATGGCGGGTGAGCAAACGCCACGCCGAGATCTTCGTGTCGAACGAGCGGGTCTTCGTGCGCGACCTGGAGTCGACCTTCGGCACCATGGTCAACGAGCAGAAGGTCGACCAGGCCCGGGCGCTCAGCGGCACCGACGAACTGCGCATCGGCTCGCACGCGCTGCGTGTGTATTGGCAACGACCGGAGGATGCCCTGCCGGCGGCTGAAGCGACAGCCCTGCCGGCCGCCGCATCGCGCGAGCTGGCGACCCGCCCACCGGCGGCCACTCCCGGCGCCCCCGCCGCGCCGGGCACCACCGTCGGTGCCGCCCAAGCCCAAGCCGCCAACGGCGCGAGTGGCCCCGCCGTGTTCGGCGACACCGCCACCGCCGGTCCGGAGGTGGCCCGCGCGGCCGCAGCACCCCAGGATGAGAGCTTCCGCTTCCGGCGCATCTTGCATGAGCGGCTGCTGGAGGCTTTTGACGTGCGCCGCACCGACACCCACCGCATGGGTGACGACGAGCTGCGCGAGCTGACCGAGCGCTTGATCCGCGACCTGATCGCGCGCATGTCTGGCGAGCTGCCAGCGCACATCGACCGGGTGCGCCTGCTGGAAGAGGTGCGCGACGAGGCCATCGGCCTGGGGCCGCTCGAGCCGATGCTGGCCGATCCGGGCATCACGGAAATCATGGTCAACCGGCATGACGAGGTGTTCGTCGAGCGTGGCGGCCAGCTAACCCGCTGGCCGGTGGCCTTTACCAGCGACCGCGCGGTGCAGGGCATCATCGAGCGCATCGTGGCCCCGATCGGCCGGCGCATCGACGAGAGCTCGCCCATGGTGGACGCGCGGCTCAAGGACGGTTCGCGGGTCAATGCGGTGATCCCGCCGCTGGCGCTCAAGGGCCCGTCGATCACGATCCGGAAGTTCTCCAAGCGCAAGCTGGGCGCCGAGGACCTGCTGCGCTTCAACTCGGCCAGCCCGGCCATGATCGAGTTCCTGCAAGTGTGCGTGGAGCAGCGCAAGAACATGCTGATCTCGGGCGGCACCGGCTCGGGCAAGACCACGCTGCTCAACATCCTGTCGAACTTCATCCCCGACACCGAGCGCATCGTCACCATCGAGGACGCGGCCGAACTGCAGTTGCACCACTCCAACATCGTCTCGCTGGAGGCCCGGCCGGCCAACATCGAGGGCAAGGGCCAGATCTCGATCCGTGAGCTGGTCAAGAACTCGCTGCGGATGCGGCCTGACCGGGTGGTGGTGGGCGAGTGCCGGGGCGGCGAAGCGCTGGACATGCTGCAGGCCATGAACACCGGCCACGACGGCTCCCTGACCACCGCCCACGCCAACAGCCCGCGCGACATGCTGGCCCGGCTGGAGGTGATGGTGCTGATGGCCGGCATGGACCTGCCGGTGACCGCCATCCGCGAGCAGGTGGCTTCGGCGGTGGACATCATCGTGCAGCAGACCCGCTTTGCCTGCGGCACCCGCAAGGTCACCAACATCGTCGAGGTGACCGGCGTGGAGAGCGGCAAGATCCAGCTGCAGGAGGTGTTCGCCTTTGTGCAGACCGGCCTGAACAGCGCGGGCAAGACGCAGGGGCACTTCACCGGCCGCGGCGTGGTGCCCGAGTTCTATGAGGAACTGGCCCGCATCGGCATTCCGCTGGACCTCGACATCTTCCACGACGGCATGGCCGCGCCGCCCGAAGGCGCCAACCGGGGGCGCGCGTGACCGAGGCCCTGCTGCTGATCGCATTGATGGTGTTCGGCGCCGTGCTGGCGCTGTTCTGGACGCTGCGCGCGGCCTTCGAGAACTGGCGCGCCAGCTTCACCGAGAACGCCCGGCTGACGCTGGAGGACATGTTCCTGTTCGTCGACCCGCGTTCGCTGTTCCGCATCAATGTGCTGCTGTTCCTGCTGCTGCCGCCGCTGGTCTGGCTGATCACCGGCGTGGCCTTCTTTGCGGTGGTGGCGGCGGTGCTGGGCGCCATCTGCCCGCGGCTGATCTGGGTGGTGATGCGCAACCGCCGGGCCCAGAAGCTGGTGCTGCAGCTGCCTGATGCGCTGACCATGATGGCCGGCTCGCTGCGCGCCGGCGCCAGCCTGCAGGGCGCGCTGGACATGGTCGTCAAGGAGAACCCGGCGCCGGTGTCGCAGGAGTTCTCGCTGCTGCTGCGCGAGCAGCGCCTGGGCCTGTCGCTGGAGGACTCGCTGCGCGGCATGGGCCTGCGGCTCAAGCTCGAGGACGTGGACCTGTTCGTCTCGGCCCTGACGATCGCCAAGGAGGTGGGCGGCAACCTGTCCGAGATCCTCGACCGACTGGCCTCGGGCCTGCGGGCCAAGGCGGTGATGGAGGGCAAGATCCGCGCGCTGACCTCGCAAGGCAAGTTGCAGGGCCTGATCGTCGGTATGCTGCCGCTGTTCCTGGCCGGCGTGCTTTATGTGATGGACCCGGCCGCCATGACGCCGATGTTCACCACCATGTACGGCTGGGCCGCCATGGCGGTGGTGTTCGTCATGCTGCTGCTGGGCGGCGTGTTCATCAAGAAGATCGTGACCATCGACGTATGAGCCATCCCGTTCTGATCGGCCTGATGATTGGCCTGGCCCTGGTGCTGGCGGTGTTTGCCTGCTGGCGCCTGGTGGTGGAGCTGGGCGGCGCCGACACCATCTACCGCGATCGCCCGCCACCAGGCTTTCGCATGCTCTGGCCGCTGATCAACATCCTGGCCAACACCTTCGCCTTCATGCTTCGACCGGAGCGAGCGGCCAGCATCCAGGCCAAGCTCTGCAAGGCCGGGCAGGAATATGCGTTGACGCCGCTGCAGTTCTTCGGCGGCAAGCTGGTCGGTGCGCTGGTGGGTGCCGGCATCGGCATGGTGCTGGCTGGCGAAGGCACGCTGCTGATGGGCCTGATCGGCGGCGGACTGCTGGGCTATGTCTACCCGGACCTCTGGCTGAGCGACCACACCAAGGTGCGCAATCTGGCCATCCTCAAGGCCCTGCCCTTCTTTCTGGACATCGTCACGCTGTCGATCGAATCGGGCCTGAACCTGACCGGCGCACTGCAGAAGTCGGTCGACAAATGCAAACCCGGCCCGCTGCTGGTCGAGATCAACCGGGTGCTGCGCGATGTGCGCGCCGGCAAACCCCGGCTGGAGGCGCTGCGCGACATGGGCGAGCGGCTGGACTACGCGCCCATGTCCAGCCTGGTCAGTGCGCTGGTGCAGGGCGAGCTGATGGGCTCGAGCCTGGCGCCCATCCTGCGCTCGCAAAGCGACCAGCGACGTACCGAGCGGTTCCAGCGCGCCGAAAAGCTCGCCATGGAGGCGCCGGTCAAGATGCTCGGCCCCTTGATCATGTTCATCTTCCCCTGCACCTTCATCGTGCTGGGCTTTCCCATTGCCATGAAGTTCATGGGCTCCGGCCTGTGACATTGCCCTGAAACCGTTGATCCGCCATGACGCCCCTGCTCAATCTGCACATCGACGGCGTGGCCACCCGCCGCATCATCTTTGACGCCAGCACCTGGTGGCGCCGCGCCGTGGGCCTGCTGGCCACCCGCGAGCTGAGCAACCCCTGCGGCCTGTGGCTGCGGCCCTGCAACAGCATCCACACCTTTGGCATGCGCTACCCCATCGACGTGGTGTTTCTGCGGGCCGACGGCACGGTGCTGAAGGTGGTGCCGGCGCTGGCGCCCTGGCGGATGGCGCGCTGCCCCGGGGCCGCGTCCACGCTGGAGCTGCGAGCCGGCCTGGCCCGGCGGCTCGAGCTGGCGCCCGGCCGCGAGCTGGACCTGCTGGCCTGAAGCACTGTCGCCCATGCCGCTGCAACTGCTGTTCACCGCCTGCATCTTCCTGTCGGCCTTTCTGCTGTTCCTGGTCCAGCCCATCATCGCCAAGCAGGTGATGCCCTGGTTCGGCGGCAGCTCGGCCGTCTGGACCACCGCGCTGATGTTCTTCCAGTTGCTGCTGCT
>CALRVU010000077.1:0-9178 GCA_943371685.1 Bordetella parapertussis
GCGCGGAGAATGCCCGTCCGCAAACACCTGCCGGCAACCGCTGCGAGCACAATTCAGGCCATGAGTGACAAAACAATGCTGCTGGTCGACGGTTCCAGCTACCTGTACCGGGCCTATCACGCCATGCCCGATCTGCGCGGCCCCGAACGGGTGCCGACCGGCGCCATTCACGGCATGGTGGCCATGATGAAGCGCTTGCGCGAACAGGTGGGTGCGGAGCATGCGGTCTGCGTGTTTGATGCCAAGGGCCCGACCTTCCGCGACGACTGGTATCCAGCCTACAAGGCGCAGCGCGCGCCCATGCCCGACGACCTGCGCGAGCAGATCGAGCCCATCCACGAGGTGGTGCGCCTGCTGGGTTGGCCGGTGCTGGAGGTGCCCGGCATCGAGGCCGATGATGCCATCGGTACGCTGGCCCGGGTGGCTGCGGCCAGTGGCCACCGGGTCGTGATCTCGACCGGCGACAAGGACCTGACGCAGCTGGTCACCGATCAGGTCACCCTGATCAACACCATGAGCAACGAGACCCTGGACGTGGCGGGTGTGCAGGCCAAGTTCGGTGTGCCGCCCGAGCGCATCATCGACTACCTCACACTCATGGGCGACACGGTGGACAACGTGCCCGGGGTCGAGAAGGTCGGACCCAAGACGGCCGCCAAGTGGATTGCCGAGCATGGTTCGCTCGACGGCGTGATCGCCGCGGCCGACAGCATCAAGGGCGTGGCGGGTGAGAACCTGCGCAAGGCACTGGACTGGTTGCCGACGGGCCGCAAGCTGGTCACCGTGGTGACTGATTGCGATCTGAGCGGCCATGTGCCCGAATGGCCGGCGCTGGAGGCCCTGGCCTTGCGGCCGGTGGACAGCCTGGGGCTGGTGGACTTTTACGGCCGCTACGGGTTCCGCACTTGGAAGAAGGAGCTGGAGTCGGCGCTGGGCATGGCGCCGGATGCAGCCGGATCGGCGGCAGGCGTGACTTCAGTCGGTTCGTCCGATGGCGCTGCTGAGCCGGTGGCACCGGCTCGTCCCGAGGTGCCGGGCCGCTACGAGACCCTCAGCACCCTGGCCCAACTGGCCGACTGGCTGCCGCGGCTGCGTGGCGCCGAGCTGACCGCCCTGGACACCGAAACCGACTCGCTGGATCCGATGAAGGCCCGCATCGTCGGCATCTCGTTTGCGGTCGAGCCGGGCCATGCGGCCTACGTGCCGACCGGCCATGACTACCCCGGCGCGCCGGACCAGTTGCCGCTGGATGAAGTGCTGGCGCAGCTCAAGCCCTGGTTGGAGGACGCGAACGCGGCCAAGCTGGGCCAGAACATCAAGTACGACCTGCATGTGTTTGCCAACCACGGCATCGCGGTGCAGGGCTTCCGGCACGACACGATGCTGCAGAGCTATGTGCTGGAAGCCCACAAGCCGCACGGCCTGGAAAGCCTGGCCGAGCGGCACCTGGGTCGCAAGGGCTTGAGCTATGAAGACCTCTGCGGCAAGGGTGCCAACCAGATTCCGTTTTCACAGGTCGATGTCGAGCGTGCGGCGGTCTACAGCGGTGAAGACAGCGAGATGTGCGTGCAATTGCACCGGCAATTCTGGCCGCAGCTGCAGGCCGAGCCCGGTCTGCACCATGTGTACGAGCGCATCGAGATGCCCACCGCGCTGATCCTGCAGCGCATCGAGCGCACAGGCGTGCTGATCGACCCCGCCCGGCTGGCGGCGCAAAGTCAGCAACTGGCCGAGCGCATGGTGGCGCTGGAGCGCGAGGCCTACGAGATCGCTGGCCAGCCCTTCAACATGGCCAGCCCCAAGCAGGTGGGCGAGATCCTGTTCGGCAAGCTGGGTCTGCCGATCAAGAAGAAGACCGCCAGCGGCACGCCGTCGACCGACGAGGAGGTGCTGCAGGAGCTCGCCGCGGACTACCCCTTGCCGGCGCGCCTGCTGGAGCACCGCAGCCTGGCCAAGCTCAAAGGCACTTACACCGACAAACTGCCGCTGATGATCAATCCGGCCACGGGCCGGGTGCACACCAACTATGCGCAGGCCGTGGCCGTGACCGGTCGCCTGTCCAGCAACGATCCCAATCTGCAGAACATTCCGATCCGCACGGCGGAGGGTCGCCGTGTGCGCGAGGCGTTCATCGCACCGCCAGGCTGCCACATCGTCAGCGCCGACTATTCGCAGATCGAGCTGCGCATCATGGCCCACATCAGTGGGGACCCCGGCCTGACCCGGGCCTTTGCCCAGGGCATGGACGTGCACCGGGCCACCGCCAGCGAGGTCTTCGGCATCGCGCCCGAGGCGGTGACCACCGAGCAGCGGCGCTATGCCAAGACCATCAATTTCGGACTGATCTACGGCATGGGTGCGTTCGGCCTGGCGCAGAGCCTGGGGATCGACCAGAAGGCGGCCAAGAACTACATCGACCGCTACTTTGAGCGCTTTGCCGGCGTCAAGCGCTTCATGGAAGAGACCAAGGCCCGTGCGGCCGAGACCGGTTATGTGGAGACGGTGTTCGGCCGGCGGCTCTGGCTGCCCGAGATCAAGGGCGGCAACGGCCCGCGCCGTGCCGGTGCCGAGCGCCAGGCCATCAATGCCCCCATGCAAGGCACGGCGGCTGACCTGATCAAGCTGGCCATGATCGCGGTTCAAGGTGCGCTGGACACCGAGCAGCGCGCCAGCCGCATGGTGATGCAGGTGCATGACGAACTGGTGCTGGAGGTGCCTGAGGACGAACTGGCCTGGGCCCGGGAAGCCATCCCGCGGCTGATGGCAGGCGTGGCCGAGTTGAGCGTGCCGCTGCTGGCCGAGGTGGGGGTGGGCGCCAACTGGGACGAGGCCCACTGAGCACTGGGCCTACGCACGTCATCTGAGCGTCACGGCGCGGTCACTTCGGGGTCACTGCCGGCTGCGAGCATGCAAAGCCATGCAAGCCGCCTTGACCCCCGACGCCGCCGCGGCGGAAGACGCTGCCTCCAACGGTCAGCACTTTCGCACCATCTGGATCTCGGACATCCACCTGGGCACGCCCGGGTGTCAGGCCGAGGCCTTGCTGGAGTTCCTGCGAACCACCGAATGCGACACGCTGTTCCTCGTCGGTGACATCATCGACGGCTGGCAGCTGCGCCGCAACTGGTACTGGCCGCAGGCCCACAACGACGTGGTGCAGAAGCTGTTGCGCAAGGTGCGCAAGGGCACCCGGGTGATCTTCGTGCCCGGCAATCATGATGAGTTCGCACGCAAATACCTCGGCCACAGCTTTGGCGGTGTCGAGGTGGCGCACGAGTGGATCCACGAGACGGCCGACGGCCGCAAGCTCTGGATCACCCATGGCGACCTGTTCGACGGCGTGATCCAGTGCGCCAAGTGGCTGGCCTATGTGGGTGACTGGGCCTATGAGCTGACCCTCAAGCTCAACAGCCAGCTCAACCGCCTGCGGGGCCGGCTGGGCTTGCCTTACTGGAGCTTGTCCAAATACCTCAAGCTCAAGGTTAAGCGTGCGGTCAGCTACGTCAGCGACTTCGAAGTGGCGGTGGCCCGTGAGGCCCGCAAGCGCGGTGTGCAGGGCGTGGTCTGCGGCCACATCCACCACGCCGAGATGCGCATGATCGATGGCGTGCTCTATTGCAATGACGGTGACTGGGTGGAGAGCCTGTCGGCGCTGGTCGAGCATGCAGACGGCACCTTGGCGTTGCTCGATTGGTCGAGTCACGCAAGGCAGTTGTTGACATCCCTGGCGCCAGTGCCGGTGGGGGCGCAGCCTCAGGTGGGCATCTCCGGCGGCTTGCTGGGATCCGGTGGCGGCGAGGTTCGGCCACAGGGTGGGGCAGCGGTCCCGGTGATGCGCCAATCGCTTTGACTCAAGTCTGGACAGCGACGCCTCGCTGAACCGAACTGTCTTTGTCATATTACTTTCATAAACTGTCGAGATGACTGATCTCGCACCTGTTGGACTGGCTCGCCCTGCCGCTCACTCGGCCCCCATGCCGCCCTTGTTGAACCGCGAGCAGGCCATCCTGGCCTTCAACCGCCGTGTGCTGGCCCAAGCCCAGCGCAGTGATGTGCCCTTGCTCGAGCGCTTGCGATACATCACCATCGTCTCGTCCAACCTCGACGAGTTCTTCGAGGTGCGCTTTGCCGACACGCTGGAGGCCGCGCGGGCGGCCGACAATGAGGTGACCCGGGCTGAGCTGGCCACGGTGGCCGCCCAGGCCCATGCGTTGATCGACGAGCAATACCACCTGTTCAACACCGAGGTGATGCCGGCGCTGCGCCAGCGTGGCATCGAAATCTTCAACCATGCCGAGCGCAATCCGGCCCAGCGGCAGTGGGTGGCCCGGTTCTTCGAGCGCGAGGTGAGGCCGCTGTTGGTGCCGGTGGGTCTGGACCCGGCCCATCCGTTCCCGCAGGTGGCCAACAAGTCCCTCAACTTCATTGCCCGGCTGGGTGGGCGCGATGCCTTTGGTCGCGAAAGCACCATCGCCATCGTGAAAGTGCCGCGAGTCTTGCCGCGGGTGATCCGGCTGCCGGCCTCGGTCTGCGAACCGGGGCAGCAGGGCTTTGTCATGCTTTCCAGCGTGATCCGGGCCCATCTGGAGGATCTCTTCCCGGGGCGCACGGTCGAGGCCTTTTCCCAGTTCCGCGTGACCCGCGACTCCGACCTCGACATTGACGAGCAGGATGTGACCAACTTGCGTCAGGCCCTGCGCAGTGGCTTGACGACCCGGCACTTCGGCCAGGCGATCCGCCTCGAGGTGGTGAAGTCCTGCCCCGAAGAGCTCTCCGGGCTGCTGCTGCAGCAATATGACCTGCCCGAGGCCGCGCTCTACCGGGTGGACGGTCCGGTGAATCTGGTCCGCCTGAACCAGCTGATCGACAAGGCCGACAACTTGCCGGGCGACCGGCTGCACTTTGCGCCCCATGTGCCGGCCTGGCCCAGTGGTCGGCTGCATCAAGGCCAGTCGTTCTTCGAGGTGCTGCGCGAGCGGGACGTGTTGCTGCATCACCCCTTCGAGAGCTTCGATCCGGTGATCGAGTTCCTGCGCGAGGCGGTGAACGATCCTGAGGTGCTGGCGATCCGCCAGACCATCTACCGCACCGGTGCCAAGTCGGTGCTGATGGATTTGCTGATCGAGGCGGCACGGCGTGGCAAGGAAGTGATGGCGGTCGTCGAGCTCAAGGCCCGCTTTGATGAAGAGGCCAACATCAACTGGGCCGAGCGGCTGGAAGCCGTGGGCGCCCAGGTGGTCTACGGCATCGTCGGCCTGAAGACCCATGCCAAGCTGCTGGTGGTGACGCGGCGCGAGGTGTCGGCGCGCGGGGTGACGCAACTGCGCCGCTATGTGCACCTGTCCACCGGCAACTACAACCCGCGCACTGCCAAGCTCTACACCGACATCGGCTATCTGACCGCCGACCCTGGCATCGCCGCGGATGCCGATGCCGTGTTCCACCAGATCGCCAGCCTGACCCGCGTCAAGCCGCCGCGCAATCTGCTGACGGCGCCGTTCGTGCTGCACCGGCGCCTGGTCAGCCACATCGGCAAGGTGGCCGAGGCTGCGCGGGCGGGCCGCACCGCCCGCATCGTCGTCAAGTGCAATGCCCTGACCGATCCCGAGATGATCGAGGCACTGGTGCGCGCTGGTCAGGCTGGCGCCAAGATCGACCTGGTGATCCGTGGCGCCTGCATGCTGCCGCCGGGCCTGGTCGGCGTGACCGACAACATCCGCGTGCGCTCCATCATCGGCCGCTTTCTGGAGCATTCGCGCATCATCTATTTCTGCTGGGGCGAGGGCGAGGACGAGACCGCGCTCTACCTGTCGAGCGCCGACTGGATGAGTCGCAACATGTTCCGCCGGATCGAGCTGGCCTGGCCGGTGCGCGACCCGCAACTGCGCCAGCGCGTGATCGACGAATGCCTGGTGCCTTACCTGCACGACAGCCGCGATGCCTGGCAGCAACTGCCTGACGGCCGCTACGAGCGCGTCGCCAACGACGGCATCAGCGCCCAGCAGGCCCTGATGCAGCGCTTCTCACCCGCTACCCAGCCACGCTAGTCACCATGGACTTGATACTCTGGCGCCATGCCGAAGCCGAGGAATTGGCCGAGGGCATTGATGACCCCGCACGCGGCCTGACCAGCAAGGGTGAGCGCCATGCACGGCGGGTGGCCGACTGGCTCAACCAGTTCTTGCCGGCGACCACGCGGGTGCTGGTCAGCCCGGCATTGCGCTGCCAGCAAACGGCCGAGGCCTTGGGCCGCCGGTTCAAGACGCTCGAGACGCTGGGCCCGGAGGGCACGGTTGAAGGTCTGCTGGCCGCCGCCCGTTGGCCGGACGCGCGCGAGCCTGTGCTCGTCGTCGGTCACCAGCCGACACTGGGTCTGGCGGCGGCCTACTTGATGACCGGGCCCCGACTCGGCAGCCTGCATGACGGCGCTTTGCTGCCCTGGGCGGTGAAGAAGGGCGGCGTGTGGTGGTTGCGCCATCGTCCGCGCGAGGACCGCGGTGAGGTGGTGCTGGTGGCCGTTCGAACGCCAGAGCAGATCTGAAGGCAGCCAGGTCCTGATTCGCTCGATTGGTATAAACGATTTATACTAAATCATCGAACTTCAGGATCTGACATGTCATCCACCGATCAAGCCACCAATCCAGCCAAGTCTTCAGCGGCCGCCACCGCAGCCCCTGAATTGACCCCCTTGACCGCCGCGGCTCCGGCTGCTGCACCGGCTGCGGAAGCGCCTGTTGCTGCCGTGCCGGCACCCGCCAAAGCGGCGCCTGCACGCAAGGCGGTTGCCAAGGCCGCGCCAGCCAAGCCCGTGGTCAAGCCCGTGGTCAAGCCCGCTGCCGAGGCGGCCGTGAAGAAGAGCGTGAAGGCCCCGGCCAAGCCCGCAGCCAAGGTCGCGCCAAAAGTCGCTTCGAAGGCGCCTGCCCCATCGGCCGCCAAGGCGGTCGCGCCGGTTCCCGTCAAGCCCGTGGTCAAGGCGGTGGCAAAGCCTGCCGCTCCCGTGGCCAAGGTCGCTGCGCCGGTCAAGGTGGCTGAGGCCGCCAAGCCGGTTGCCAAGCCCGCTGCCAAGCCAGCGGTGAAGCCGGCTGCCAAGCCGGTGATCACGCCGGTCGCGAAGCCTGCTGCGGCGGCCAAGCCTGCCAAGCAGAAGCAGAAGCTGGTGCGCGACAGCTTCACCATGCCGCGCGCCGACTTCGACCTGATCGATGTGCTGAAGAAGCGTGCCCTGGGCTTCCAGCGCCCCACCAAGAAGAGCGAACTCTTGCGCGCTGGTCTACAGGTGCTCAACAGCCTGAATGCAGCGCAACTCGACGCCGCGCTGGCTCGCCTGGCATTGCTCAAGCCCGGTCGTCCCGGCAAGCAAGACTGACCCCTTGCTGGTTGCAGGGGCAGGGCTCTGGCATCATGCCGGCCAGCATGCCCTTGTCCCCTGATTCATCGGCCGCTGCCTCGTCGGTGGCTGCTCCGTCGTTCCCGCAGTCCGCCCCTCCTAGCCCGATCGGCAGGGCTTGGCACGGGCTGGGGCTGATGGGCCTGCTGCTGGTGGGCTTTGGGTTCTGGCTGCACGGTGGTGGGCTGGACACCGAGCTGTTGCTGCTCATCCAGCAGCGCCTGGTCCCGGATGGCGTGCTCCGTCCGGCGCTCGTTGCGGTCTGGTCCAGCTTCAGCGTGCTGGGCTCGGGCATGGCCTTGTTGATCGTGGCGGCTGCGTTGTCGCGCAGCGGCCGTGCCTTGGCTTGGGTTTTGGCGGGCTTGCCAGCCGTGGCGCTGGCCACCTGGGTGCCCAAGCTCTGGCTGCAGTGGCCGCGGCCGCTGGCTGTGCTGGAACCGGGTTTGCTGCAAACCTTCGGGACGCCCGCATTCAGTTCTCCCGGCATGCCGTCGGGTCATGCGCTGGCAGCCATCGCGTCGGCAGTCGTGCTGTCGGGGGCCATGCCCCGGGTTTGGCAGCGCGGGGCGCTGGGCATCGCGGCCCTGGCCGTGGCAGCTTCTCGTGTGGCGGTCGGTGCGCACTGGCCTTCGGATGTGCTGGTCGGCATCGGCCTGGGGCTGCTGTGCGGTTGGGTGGTGCTGGTCTGGGCGCGTGGCGCGGCCCGGTCGAGCGCTGCCGTCTGGGCCGCCAAGCTGCGCATGCCGGTCGCCTTGCGAGTCATCGCGCTGGTCGAGTTGCTGTTGGCGGCTGGGCTGCTGCGCGCCCAGACGGGCTATCCCGACGCCTGGGCCATGCAGGTCACGCTGGCATTGCTCGCGCTGTACAGCGCCCTGTCTCGGTTCAAGCATGCCGATGCCACGGCGGCGGCCGGACCGCTGGCGCCGGCTGCCGATGTGGCGGTGTCGCGCATCGTCATGCCCTGCCTGTTGGCAGGCGTGTTGTTGTCGGCCTTGCTGCAAGGCATGGCCTGGCAGCCGCTGCGCGCGGCCATGGCGGGTTTGCCCGCCCATGTCTGGGGGTTGGCCCTGTTGGGTTTGTGGGGCAGCTACGCCCTGCGTGCCGAGCGTTTGCGCCGCGAATGGCAGACCTGGGGCCGGGCCCAGCGCCCTGGCGCGGTCATGCCGGGATGGCTGGCCAGCGTCGATCTGTTTCTGGCCCACAACGCAGCGCTGGTCTTGTTGCCCATGCGTGCGGGTGAGGCGGGCTACCCGTGGCTGCTCCATCGCCGCTTTGGCATCCCGGTGGCGGATGCCGTTCGCAGCCTGGTCTGGTTGCGCTTGCAGGATGCCGCCGTGCTGGGCCTGCTGGGCTTGTTGCTGCTTTTGCCGGGGCCGGGCTGGTGGCGGGCGTTGGCCTTTGCGGCGGGCCTGCTGCTGATGATGCTGGGCCTGCCTTGGTTGTCAGCTCAGGCAGGCGCGCGCTGGCCGCGCTGGCAAAGCCTGGCCAGCACCCTGACGGCCCACCGTGCCGATCGCCTGGGCTGGATGTTGTGCGTGGCCAACTGGTGCCTCAAACTGCTGGTGCTGGGCGGCTTGTTGATGATGCTGGCGCCGTTGACCTTGCAGCAGGGCTGGGGCGCCGCGGTGGCCGGCGAGCTGGCAGCGGCTTTGCCCTTGCAAGCCCCGGCCGGCCTGGGCAGCTATGAGGCCGCCATCTGGGCTGCGGGACAATGGCTGGGTGCCAGCGCGGCGCCGGCTGAGTTGACGGCTGCCGCGCTGGCGGTGCACGGCCTGAGCCTGGCGTCGGCCT
>CALRVU010000078.1:0-9140 GCA_943371685.1 Bordetella parapertussis
AGGCCGTGGCGCTGGATGTGTTGGATGAGGCCGCGGTGGCTGGGCAGGGCCGGGGCCATGCGCGCGGCCAGGGTGGCAGCTTCGCGGAAAGCGTGTTCGGCGCCCTCGAACGGCGCTTGGCGGCGGCTGCCGCCGCCCAGCGGCTTGAAGCCCATGCCGTAGAGCACGTAGTGGTAGCTGGCCGAGGGGAAGACTTCTTCGATGCGCGGCAGATCGTGCCGCGAGGGTGGCCGGTGTTGCCAGAGTTGCAGCAAGGCCTGCAGGCGCTCGGGCACGGACGCTGGCCGCACATGGTCGCGCCAGTAGTCCGACTCATTGCGCTGGGTCAGCACATAGTGCAGCTTCAGAAAGTCGATGACCCGTTCCCAGCGGTAGGCAAAGGCCTCGTTGAACTGGTCAGCCACGGCGTCCATGCTGCTGCGGGTGGCCGGCAGCTGGGCGGCGATGAAGGCGGCTGACATCTCGGCCAGCGCCAGGGCCGAGGCCTCCAGCGGCTCGATGAAGCCGGCGGCCAGGCCCACGGCCACGCAGTTGCGGTGCCAGAAGCGGGCGCGGTAGCCGGGCTCGAAGCGCAGCGGCCGTGCGGCGGCCAGGTTGCGCGGGCCGCCACTGGCTTGCACGTAACGCTGCAACGCCGCCTCGGCGGCGTCGTCGCTGCAATGGTCGCTGGAGTAGACATGGCCCACACCGCGCCGGGTGGGCAGGCCGATGTCCCAGATCCAGCCATCGCGCTGGGCGGTGGCCACGGTCTGCGAGGCGATCGGGCTGTCCTCGGCGGGATAAGGCACTTGCAGGGCCAGGGCGCGGTCATTGAACAGCACATGGCGCTGGCTGATGAAGGGCACCTGGAAATGCTCGCCGAGCAGCAGTGAGCGCAGGCCGGTGCAGTCGATGAACAGATCGCCGGCAATGGCGCCATGGTCGCGGGTCTGCAGGGCGGCGATGTCGCCGTTGGCATGCGAATGCACGGCGACGAACTCATCTTGCACATGCTGCACGCCCAGCTTGGCCAGGCAATGCTCGCGCAGCAGGACGCCGAACTTGCCGGCATCGAAGTGGTAGCCGTAGTTGGCCACGGCGGCATATTCCGGCGTGCCAGGTTGTTTGGGGGCCAGGCCGCGCGCGCACAGCGCGGGCTGGTGGCTCACCAGATCCGCAAAGGGTTGGTGGGCATGACGGGCCTGCCAGGTGCCGACCAGGTCGGCGTCGCCGTGGCCCACGGGCAGGCTGAAGGGGTGGTGGTAGTGATCGGCATCGCTGCCGTCCCGCCAGCCGTTGAAGCGCGAACCCTGCTTGAAGCAGGCATCGCAGCGGCGCACCAGTTCGGTCTCGCTCAGGCCGATCCTGCGCAAGGTGTCGCGCATGCTGGGCCAGGTGCCCTCACCCACGCCGATGGGCGGGATGCCCGGTGCCTCCAGCAGGGTGATGCGCAGGCCGTCGGCTGCGCTGGTCTGGTGCTCGGCGGCGATGACGGCGGCGGTCAGCCAGCCGGCTGAGCCACCGCCGACGATCACCACATGCCGGAGGGCGGCGTCAGGGTTCGGGTTCATGTTGGACAAGGAGTCTCCCGGCTGCATGGTGCCGGCCGGGAGGGTTTTGCGCATCAGAACTTGTATCGAGCCCCGATCATGTAGCGCGGCCCGGTCTGGGTCACGTACAGCGCCTGCTCCTTGGTGCGGCCGTGAACGCGCTGGGTGCCGTCGTTCAGGTTGATCGCCTCAGCCTGGAAGCTGAGGTTCTCGCTCCACTTGTAGCCCAGGTTCAGGTCGACCTGGCCATAGGCTTCGGTGTAGGCCGGGTTGGGGCCGGCACCGTCATACAGGCCTGACAGGAACTTGTCGCGCCAGTTGTAGGCCACCCGCACATTCCACTGGTCGTTCTCGTAGAAGCCCACCAGGTTGGCCGAGTTGCTGAGACCGATCAGCGCGAACTGCTCGCCACGGCTGGCGTTGTCGTACTTCAGGCCCGAGTTGACCAGGGTGTAGTTGGCCGACACGCCGAAGCCGGTGTTGCCGATCATGTGCTGGATGTTGAACTCCATGCCATGGAGGCGGGCCGAGCGCTGGTTGGCCTGGGTGGTGATCTTGAAGTTGGCCAGCGGGTCGCCAGCCTGACCCGCGATCGTGCCCTGGGCATTGCCGTTGGCATCCACACCGGTCTTGACCACGCCGTTGCGGCCGTCGTAGGTGTTGAGGATGTAGTTGCGGATGCAGGTCAGGTCGGACGAGGAGCAGCCATTGGCCTCAGCCTCCTTGAACAGCACGCCGTTGGCCGGGGTGGTCAGGTTGAAGGGCGTGCCGTCGGTGGTGGTCACACCGACGAAGTTGTCGATGTTCTTGACGAAATAGCCCACTGCCGCAAAGCTGGACTTGGCGTAGTAGTACTCCAGCGACAGGTCGAAGTTCTTGGACTTGAGCGGTTTCAAGGCTGGATTGCCCTGCGAGCCGGTGCCGCCGTCGATGCGGGCGAGCTGGTTCAGGGTCTGGCCGCCCTGGATGGCGTCCCACAGCGGCCGGCCGATGGTCTCACCGTAGCTGGCGCGGCCCTTCAGGTTGTTGCTCAGGTCCACGCCCAGGTCGATGCTGGGCAGGAAGTAGCGGTAGCTGCCCTCCAGCGTGGTGAAGCCGGGGGCACCGAACTGCACCGAGAACTCGTTGTTCGAGACCCAGGTGATGCCGGTGGCGGTGGGCACCAGCGCGGTCGAGGTCACGTCGGTCTTCTCGTAGCGCATGCCCAGGGCCATCTGCACTGGCAGAGCCAGATCCCAGTCCTTGTTGTACTGCAGGTAGGCGCTTTGCGACTTCTCCTCAACCCGGCGGTCGGTGGTGAAGGTCTTGGAGGCGAGGTAGAGCGAAGGATCGCCGCCGGCCGCCGCTGCCAGGGCCCGCACGGTCTCGAAGTCGAAGGTGAAGAACTGGTTGAACAGGGCGGACGAGTCGCTGCCGCTGATGGCGCCGAAGTACGGGCGGATGGTGTCTGCCTTCCAGACGCTGTCGGGATAGTCGCCGGCATTGGTGGCGCCGCCCCAGGTGTCGCGCTGCACGTTCGAGAAGGCCGAACGGTTGTTCACCTTGTTCAGACTCACGCCGAAGTCCAGGTCCGAGCTGTCATCCAGTGCCCACTTGCCCTTGAGCTGCGCCTGATCGACGCTGGACTTCATGTAGCTGTTGCGGAACGAAGAGCCCGTAACCATGGTCTTGGACGCGTCGATGCTGGAGCCGTCGATGCTCAGAACCGGGAAGTCGTTCGTGAAGTCCACCGTGGTCGTGCCGCGGTTGAAGCTGGCCGTGCCGAGCGTGGCGTTGGAGCCGTAAGGGCTGTCGGCGCCCGAGGTGGCGCTGGAGTGGTGGGCGTCGAACTCGAAGCGCAGGCCGTCGTTGACCTTCCAGGCCAGGTTGAAGCCGGTGGAACGGTTCTGGTTCTTGGTGGCGAACTGGGCGCCGGCCATGGCGATGTCGCTGGTGCCCGGAACGATGATCTCGGAGTAGAGCTTGGGGCCCGCGACCGGGCCATCGGTCCAGCTGCTGGCCGAGGGGCCGAAGTTGAACCAGGCTGACAGCTCATGCCGCTTGGTCTGGATCTTGTTCTCGGAATAGGTGTAGTCCAGGGTCGCGGTCAGGTCCTTGACCGGCGCAAATTGCAGGGTGAGCTGGCCGTTGGTGCGCTGGCGCTTCAGGCCGTTGACGCTGTAGTTCAGGTTCTGCGGCACCGAGTAGGTGTCGGTCGGGCCGGGGCGGTTGGTGATGTTCTCGGAGCCAGGGCTCCCCGGCTGGGGGATGGTGCCCCAGTTGTTTTCGTCACCCGAGAAGACGCGCCAGCCGCCGGGCACCGAGGCCTGGTTGTAGCCCAGGTGGCGCTCCTGGAAGCTGCCCGTCAGGGCCACGCCGAACTTGCCGTCGGCAAAGGTGTCGCTGTAGATGCCCGAGACTTCGGGCGTCAGCTTCTTGCCTTGCATGGCGTCGGGCAGGCGCTCGGCCGACACGTCATGCACGCCCTTGATGCCGATGCTCGCAATGGTGTTGCGCGACTCCAGCGGCCGGGCGGTCTTGATGTTGATGGTGGCGCCGATGCCGCCGGTGGGCGAACTGGCCCGACCGGTCTTGAACACTTCCATCGCGGCGATGGACTCTGACGCCAGGTTGGCGAAGTCGAAGGCCCGTGAGCTGGAGGCGCTGGTGTCGGCAATGCTGGAGGCCGGCATCTGGCGGCCATTGAGCAAGACCATGTTGAAGTCAGGGCCGACGCCACGCACGGTGACCCGCGAGCCTTCGCCGATCGAGCGGTCGATCGACACGCCGCTGATGCGCTGCAGCGATTCAGCCAGGTTGGTGTCGGGGAACTTGCCGATGTCCTCGGCGGTGATGCCGTCGACCACGCCTTGCGCATTGCGCTTCATGTTCAGCGAGGACTCGAGGCTGCCGCGAATGCCGCTGACGACCACGGTTTGCGAGGGAGCGGATGCGGCGGCATCGGGGGCGGCAGGGGTCTGCTGAGCCTGGACCGATTGGGCGCCGGCCAGCAGCAAGGTGCAGGCGGCGGCCAGGTGGGTCGTGCGGAAGGCCGGCGCAGCCGATCGGCGTGGGCTTGTGCGCGGGTTGGGGTGGATGTGCTTCAAGGTGTCTCCTTGGATCTGCGGTGTGGGTGAGTCAGGGTCGGGTCGCGTTGGCGGTGAGCGCGCAGGCTGCAGTTCGGGTCTTCGTGGTGTTGATTGCAGTTTGAAAGCGCTTTCAGCACGTTAATCGTGTCTGACGGAAATGGGAGCTAGGGAAGTCCCCATGAGTGCGAACTCGCAGCGCATTTGTGGCGCAAGTGCCATGGCCGGTGTTCGCCGGGGGTCGTGGGCCAGAATGCGGCCACTGATCTTTGCCGCGTTTTCGCGCCCGCCTGGCACATGCCTTCCGCCCTTGACCTTGCGATCTCTCCTTGCCGGACCCGGCTCGCCCTGAGCACGGCCGCCCGCCGGTCTGCCGCGCGCGGCCTGATCGGGCCGCTCTTGGCGGGCGTGCTGGTGCTGGCGGGTTGCTCATCAACGCCCACGCGACCCGGCAGTGACGGGCCGCCCGCTGCCGGCGCGCCCGACCCCATGCAAGTGCCCGATGCCGAGCCCAAGGTCGAGCCCATCAAGCCGGGCGGCGCCAACAAGCCTTACGAGGTGTTGGGGCAGAGCTACGTGCCGCTGACCGCCGACGAGCCATTGACCGAGCGCGGTCAGGCGTCCTGGTATGGCCGCAAGTTCCACGGGCGGCGCACGGCCAGTGGCGAGCTCTACAACATGCATGCGATGACAGCCGCGCACAAGACGATGCCGATCCCCAGCTATGCCCGGGTGCGCAATCCGGCCAATGGCCGCGAAGTGATCGTGCGCGTCAATGACCGCGGGCCCTTCACCGCCGGACGGGTGATCGACTTGTCCTGGGCTGCTGCGGTCAAGCTGGGGGTGCAGAACGGGGTGGCGCCGATCGAGGTCAGCCGCATCACCCACGATGAAATCCGGCAAGGCAAGTGGCTGACGGACCGGCCCGCTTCGGGGTCTGCCAATCTCGACGTCGATGCGCGGCCCGAGCTGGCGACTGCGGCGGCGCTGGCCACGGCGGCGCCGGTGCGGCCCGCTGCGCCAGCGAACCTGCTGCCGCTGTCGCGCTCGTCGGCGCCAGAGCGAGCCAGGGCGCTGACCGAGGCGGGGGCGGGCTTCTGGGTGCAACTGGGCGCCTTCAGCCGGGCCGAGGGCGCGCTGTCGTATCACCGCCAGCTGGCGGCGGAGATGGGCTGGCTGGCGCCGTTGATGGCGGTGTTCACCGAAGGTGGCATTCATCGCCTGCAGGCCGGGCCCTACAGCAGCCGCGAACAGGCTCGGGAGGCCGCCGACCGGGTGCGGGCGGCCGTGCAACTGGAGCCGGTGGTGCTGGAGCGTCGGTGACCGCAGCCATGGCCACTGACTTGGCGATGGCCGCGGTCGCGGCGCTGAGCGCGCCTTCGCCCGCCCCGCAACTCGTCGCCGGCCACTGCATCCTGTCGGTCGCAGCGGCCGCTGCATCGCAAGGGCGTGGCGCGGGCCAGGCAGCGCGCCTAGAGTGTTCCTCAGGCACTCTTTTCGTGCCGCGTTCGGGAACATCATGAACAACAACATCACGCCTGAAGAATCCTGGGCTGCCCGCGGACAGCGCTTTGCGCGCGGCGGCATCCGTGCATTTCACGCCTACGGCGCGTGGTTGGCCGGCATCAGCTGGAAGCGCTTCATCGTGCTGTCGGTGCTCCTGCTGATCGGCGTCAACATCATCCAGAGTCTGCCGCCGTTCAGCTGGACCTTCACCGAGTCGATCGAAAACCGGCTGCCTGACGGCCACGCCGAACCCCCTGCGATGCCTGCTCCGCCTGCGATGCCGGCTCCGCCTGGGCTGCCCTCGCCCGAAGTGCGCATCGAGACGCCCGGTGGCCCGTCCGACGGCAAGAACCGGTCGTTCGAGGTGTCGATCAATGAACGCGGCGTGAGCGTCAAGGAGAAAGAGGTCGCTGCCCCTGATGCGGCCTCTTCGGCCTCGGGGGCTGCAACGGCCGCCAGCGGGCAGACCGCCGTGGAGATTCAGGCCGGCGACAAGCAGGTGCGCATTGTTCTCCCTCAAGGCGCGGACGCTGATGAGGTGAAAGAGGCGGTGGAGTCCGCGCGCGACGCGGTGGTGGAAGCCCTGGAGGAAGTGCGCGATGCGCAGCAAGCCGCGCGCGAAGCGGCCGAATCCGGCAAGCCCATGACCCGGACCCACACGGTCCATTACGGTGAGTTCCTCACCGACCTGGCCCTGATCTGGATCGTGGCGTCGATGATCATCAAGATCACTTACAAGGGCCGCATCCAGGCCGAGGTCAAGGCTGCGCAGGCGACCGAGACGGCCGAGGCCGAGTCGCTCAAGCGCCAGGTGATCGAAGCCCGGATGGCCGCCATGCAAGCGCAGGTGGAGCCGCACTTCCTGTTCAACACGCTGGCGTCGATCGACCACCTGATCGAGACCGATCCACCGCGTGCCAGCCAGATGCAGAAGAACCTGATCGCCCTGCTGCGGGCCAGCATGCCGACCATGCGCGATACCGCCGACGGTGCCCCGCGCGATCTGGGCCGCGAGCTGGCGGTGGTCCGGCCCTATGTCGAGATCTTGAAGGTGCGCATGGAAGAGCGCCTTGATGCGTCGATCGACGTGCCGGACGGGCTGCTCTCGGCCGAGTTTCCGGCGATGATGGTGCAGACCCTGGTCGAGAACGCCATCCGCCACGGCCTGGAGCCCAAGCCCGAGGGCGGCAGCCTGAAAGTGAAGGCCGAGATCGTCCACGGCAAGCTGCAGGTGACCGTGGCTGACACGGGGGTGGGATTTGGCCAGGCGGCCACATCCGGCACCGGCGTGGGCCTGGCCAACATCCGCGAACGTCTGCAGCTGCTGCATGGCAGCCGGGCCAGCCTGACGGTGTCCGCCAACACGCCCTGCGGCACGCTCATCACCATCACCTTGCCCTATCGCACGGTCGAAGGCAGCTACCCGAAGGCTGTCTGATCACTCCACTACGATGTCGTCCATGAACAATCCGTCTGACTCCAACCCGGGCCCGGTGCGGGCCGTCCTGGCCGACGATGAGCGGCTGATGCGCGAGCAGTTGCGTGCACGGCTGGCCGAGGTCTGGCCCGAGCTGCAGATCGTGGCCGAGGCCAAGCACGGGGCCGAGGCGGTGGAGCTGGTCGAGCAGCACCGGCCCGATGTGGTGTTCCTCGACATCCGCATGCCCGGCATGACCGGCGTGGACGCCGCCAAGCAGATTGCCCAGATGGACGTGGGTGACGACGGCTGGTTGCCCGAGATTGTCTTCATCACCGCCTATGACCAGTATGCGGTGGAGGCTTTTGAGCAGGGCGCGGCCGACTATGTGCTCAAGCCGGCTGAGCGCGAGCGCCTGCAGCGCACGGTCGAACGGATCCGCAAGCGCATCGAGGCGCGCCGCTCGCCGGATGCTCAGGACGTGGCGAGCGAGGCGCCCATTCAGCAGCTTCTGCACCGGCTGGCGGCAGGTGCCGGTGGCGCCGCTCGCCCGCAGTATCTGCAGTGGATCCAGGCCACGGTCGGCCAGAGCATCCAGATGATTCCGGTGGAAGAGGTGCTCTTCTTCATCAGTGACGAGAAGTACACCCGGGTGCAGACCCTGCAGGTCGAGGCGCTGATCCGCAAGCCGATCAAGGAGCTGGTGGAGGAGCTGGAACCCCAGCGCTTCTGGCAGATCCACCGCTCGACCCTGGTGGCGGTGAACGCCATCGCCTCGGTCAGCCGCGATTTCCGCGGCCGCCAGATCGTGGCCGTCAAAGGCCATAACCAGAAGCTCGAAGTCAGCCGCAGCTACTCACATCTGTTCAAGGGCATGTGAGCAGCGGCGCTGGCCTGACGCTCAGTTCGTCACTTCAAGCGTGTACTTGCCAGCGCTTTCTCCCACGCCTCCGGAGGCGCGGCCGACGCGCAAGAACATCGTGACCGCGGCCTTGCCGGCGTTTTTCCAGGTCACGGCGTCGGTCAGGCCGGTGCCCCGGATGCTGCTCACGATGACCGCGTTCTGGGCATTGCGCAGGGCCAGGTTGTAGTCCGAGGTGGTGTTGCTGATGAGGCGCGCCTTGATGGTGGTGCCGACGGGGATCGTCAGCTTGTAGGTGTCGATGTCCCCGACCTTGAAGATCGTGCCGCTGATCTTGATCGGCAGCGACCCCAGCGCCTGAGCTTGGGCATGGCTGTCATTGGGCTCATATTCACCGCCATCGCTGGCTTGCGCCGCACCGACGAAGCTGGCGGTGACCGCCTTGGCTGCGTCGACGACGCCCAGGCCGCAACCGCTGCAAACCACCGGGAACTTGCGCACCGTGCTCTTGAGCAGAACCTCGATCTCATCCGGGGTGAGGCCACTGTTGCGGCCCAGCATCAGCGCCGCAGCGCCGGCCACATGGGGCGTGGCCATGGAGGTGCCCTGGTAATACTGGTAGTTGTCGGCTCCCGGTGACGCTCCCCCTGAGTTGAGCGTCGACAGGATGCCGAAGGTGGTGCCGGCGGACATGTTGCCTCCGGGGGCAGCCACATCCACCTCCGGCCCGTAGTTGGAGTAGGGCGCGCGAGCAGCTCCGC
>CALRVU010000079.1:0-9102 GCA_943371685.1 Bordetella parapertussis
CCACCGCCTTGTGGCTGACACCGCCCGTGCTCAACCAGTGGCACGACACCACCCACGGCTTCTGGGGCTATCACGGCTACTGGGCCAGCCACTTCAAGCGCATGGATCCGCATGTGGGCACGCTGGCCGACTACCAGCGCCTGTCTGACGCGCTGCACCGGTGCGACATGTACCTGGTGCAGGACGTGGTGGTCAACCACACCGGCAACTTCTTCAGCTACGGCCCGGGCTGGCGGGCCGATGACCCGACGGCCGACTACCGCCCCAACACCGGCTCGCGCCCGGCGTCGCGGCCGCTGCAGGCGCCGTTCCACCTGAACGACCCGCGCCGCGCCGAGGACCGCCGCGCCGGCATCTACCACTGGACGCCCGACATCCGCGACGTGACCGTGCGCGATGAAGAGCTGAACCTGCAGACCTCGGGCCTCGACGACCTGAACACCGAGAACCCGCGCGTGCGCCGCGCACTGCGCGACAGCTTTGGCTACTGGGTGCGCAAGGTGGGGGTGGACGCCTTCCGCATCGACACGGCGTACCACGTGCCGCCCGCCTTCTTCGCGGACTTTCTCTATGCCACCGATCCGCAAGCCCCCGGCGTGGCCCATGTGGCGCGGCGCACCGGCCGCCAGGACTTTCTCGCCTTCGGCGAAGGCTTCGGCATCGATCCACCGGGCCAGACCCGCTACACGAAGAAGCTCGAGAGCTACATCCGCGGCGAGGACGGCCAGCAGCGGCTGGGCGGCATGCTCAACTTCCCGCTCTATGCGGGCTTGCTTGACGTCTTTGCGCGCGGCCGGGCACCGGCCGAGCTGCAGCGCCGGGTGCAGGACATGGTGGCCGCCGATGCCCGCGGTATCGACCCGCGCCGGCTGCCCAGCTTCATCGACAACCACGACGTGGACCGCTGGCTGGCCGTCAGCGGCGAGCCGGCGATGAAGCAGGCGCTGCTGGCCATGATGACCCTGCCCGGCATCCCGGTGCTGTACTACGGCACCGAGCAGGGGCTGGTGGCACAGCGGGCCTCGATGTTTGCTGCAGGCTGGGGCTCAGGCGGGCGCGACCGTTTCGACACCCAGGCACCGTTGTTCCGCTACACCCAGGCGGCGGTGGCGCTGCGCAAGGCCCATCGCGGCTTCTCGCGCGCACTGCCCGAGCCGCTGCAGGCTGGCGGCGCCGGGCCCGGCGTGCTGGCCTGGCGCCATGTGCACGAGGGGCAGACCCGCATCGTGCTGTTCAACACCGCCGACGCACCGCGCCTGGCCGACAACCTGGAGGTCGGCCCACCGCAAGCGCGCTTGCGCCGCCTCTTCGACATCCATGCCGACACGCCCGCGGCACTGCCGCCCGAGCTGCAAGCCGACGCCCAGGGCCGGCTGCACCTCAGCCTGCCGCCTCGCAGCGGCACGGTGTGGGCGGTGGAGGCGGCCGCGCCCGAGACCGCGCTGGCGCCCACCGTGCGCCCCCAGCTGGATGCCCTGCCCAGCGCCGCGCAGCAGGGTGACTTTGAGGTGACCGGCCGCGCCGCGCCCGGGGTGCCGCTCGACCTCATCATCGACGGCGATGCCGACCGCGCCCAGCGGCTGGTGCCGGCCGCCGACGGGCGCTTCAGTGCCCGAATCGACACCCGCCGCATGACCGACCCCGCGCTGCTCCATCGGCTGGTGCTGCGCAGCGCAGACGCCCAGCCCCGTCTGAGCGATGCCGCGAGCTTTCGGGTGGCGCTGCCCTGGCGCGTGCTGGCCGACGCGCCCCAGGCCGAAGGCAGCGGGGGCGGTCCGAAGGGCGGCTATGTCTATCCCACGCACGAGAGCTACACCCGCCAGATGGACCTGCGGCGAACCCGGGTGCTGGCCGCTGGGGGCGCACTGCGCATCGAGCTGGAGATGGCCGACCTGACGAGCGTCTGGGGCCCGGCCAATGGCTTTGATCACGTTGCCTTTTCGGTCTTCATCGAACTGCCAGGCCGCCCCGGCGGCGCCCGCGCCATGCCCGGCCAGCAGGCTGACTTGCCCGAGGGCATGCGCTGGCACCTGCGGCTGCGCGCCCATGGCTGGAGCAACGCGCTCTTCGGCCCGGAAGGGGCGGGCGCCGACACGGACGGCCGCAGCATCACCCCCGCCGCCGAGGTCGACACCGACCCCGCCCGGCGCACGGTCCGCTTCACCATCCCCAGTGAGTCGCTGGGCGACCCGGCCAGCCTGAGCGGCGCCCGCGTCTTCGTCAGCACCTGGGACTGGGACGGCAACTGGCGCCCGCTGGCGCCGGAGGCGGCCACGTTCACCGTGGGCGGCGGCGACCCGAAGGCGCCCAAGTTCTGGAGTGCCAGCCCTGTGATCACCTTGCCCTGAAGGCCTCCGATGCTCGAAGCACAGAAACGTTTGTCCACCGGCTTTCTCATCCTGCTGAGTCTGCCGACCGCAGCAGTCGGCTTCGCACTGTCATCGGGCATCGCCACGACGACCTGGCTGCTGAGCACCCGCTACAACCTGCACCTGGAGAACATTGCGCTGATCTGGTTGATGGGCCCGCTGATGGGCCTGCTGGTGCAGCCCCTGGTCGGCGCCCTGAGCGACCGCACCTGGCTGATGAAGGGCCGCCGCCGGCCCTACCTGCTGGCCGGTGGCCTGGCCGGCGCCGGCTCGACCTATGCCATGCTGGAGCTCGACCGCCTCGCCAGCGCCACCGGCCTGAGCTTGATCGCCGTGGCGGTGATCGTGGCCCTGGTGGCTGACCTGGGCACCAATGTCACCTTCAACCCGGCGCGCTCGCTGGTGGCCGACCTGACGCCCGAAGGCCCAGCGCGGGTGCGCGGCTATGCCTGGATGCAGACCGTTTCGGGCCTGCTGGGTATCAGCGCCTACCTGATCTCGATCTTCTTCGGCAACCTGGCCCTGGTGCTGGTCACGGTGGCCGTGGTCTTCTTCCTGACGCTGCTGCCCTTGCTGTTCATCGAGGAGACCGCGCCGACGGCGATGGCGCCGCCGGCAGCGGCCCCGCCGGGCGTGGCGGACCAGCGGGCCACCGGCATGGCCGCCTTCAAGGCGCTGTGGCCGATGGTCGGCTTTTTGGTCTACGGCGTGTTCGTCGCGGTCGACAAGCTGATGTTCGACAACGCCCTGGCGGCCTGGTCCGTGCCCTTGTTCGTGGCGATGGTGCTGATGACGCTGCTGTGGGGCCTGGCCATCGTCTGGCAGGGCCGCACACGGCCTTCGAGCCAGAACCGGATGGGCACGATGCTGGTCGCTCACGGCTTTGCCTGGCTGGGCGTGCAGAGCATGTTCGTGATGGGCTTCTTCTATGTGCGCGACTTCGTGGTGCCGGCGGCCGCGGGCGCCCCGTTGCTGGCAGATGCGCTCTATCACCTGGCCAATGCCGCGACGGCCGCCACGGCCACCATGGCAGCCGACACGGCCGGCCGCATCCTCTCGATGGGTTTCCTGTTGCTCAACCTGGTGGGCGCGGCGCTGCCGGTGCTGGTGCTCAAGCCGCTGTGCCAGCGCTGGGGCAAAGTGCGGGTGCACCGCAGTGCCATGGGGCTGATGGCGGCGGCCTACGCCTTCATCGCGCTGACGCCTGCCCACGAGGCGTTCTTCTACCTGGGCATGCTGCTCTGCGGCATCGGCTGGTCGTCGCTCATCTCCATCGTCTTCGCCATCTACTCCGAGTCTGTCGACTCCCGCGAGATGGGTGTGAGCATGGGCGTGTTCAATGCCAGCCTGGTGCTGCCGGCCCTGGCCGTGCCCGGGCTGCTGAAGCTCTCAGACACCCTGGACCAGCACCGCTGGGTGTTTGCACTGTTTGCCGTCTGCCTGCTGCTGTCGTTCGCGTTCTGGGGCGCGGTGTCTGAGCGTGAAAGCCTCGGCGCGGGGAATGGCGTTTGAAGTGACAGGCGAACGTGCTGTGGCTTTGGCGCAGGCCTTGAGGGTGGCGGTCGGCCGTTGGCACGATGAGACGCAGACCTTTCGTCAAGAGCAATGGACGACTGCTGCCGGCCATCTCCGGACGTTCGCGAACGGCGGCTAGCCGGCTCTACGGTAGAGATATTGCCACCGAGCGAGTGCGCGCCTTGACGCGAAGGTAAGAGTTGGAGGCGCGCCAAGCGACGGCGCCGCGACTTCAACTTAGACACTAGCCACTCGACTGCGGACCTTCGACAGTGCGGGGGGGCCTCCTACCGGTCCCGGTTGGTACGACAACCAGTGATGAGATGTTCGCCCGATTGGCGCAAGGCGGACAGGATCTCGCGCTGACAAGTCTCATCTGGCATGGCTCTGGCCAGCATGACGGCGCCAACGTTCTGTGCGATCAAGGTCCAAGCTGCGGCCGACGATCCGGTTAGACCAATCAATCGTTGGTGAATCTGCCGTAACCCTTCTTGGTAGGCTGACATTGCTGACCGATCAGCTCGTGAGATCTCCGGACACAGCGATGGCAATGGGCAGCCTTGCTCAGGGTGTTGGACGTGAGCCACGCTAAGGTAGTCCGCCAGAGCTCTCAGGGCGCGAGGCTCATCCTCAGGATCGAAGCCCTCGTACATCTGCGCTGTGCGCTCCAGTTCGGCGGAAATCAACGCCGAAAAGAGATCGGCCTTCCCACTGAAATGCTTGTAGAGCGCGCCCGTCGTTACACCGGCGGATGCGGCCAAGGCTGCCACGCCGGAGCTATCGAAACCATGTCGCTTCGCATGGCTCCCCGTGTGCCTGAGGAGGCTATGACGTGAAACATCCTTGTGATCCTTTGGATAGCGCATGACGAGATTCTGACGCTTCGTGTTGACGTGTGCAGCGGTTCGAGCATAGGATAACGTTCATTATCTCATGGCGCGGTTAGCGCCGTAAGTCCTTCGAGGAGCCAAAGATGAGCACGACACCCGACCCTGACTGGAAGAAAACAGCCTGCATCATTTGCTCGCTGAATTGCGGCCTGGAGGTTCAGGTCGAGGGGGGAAGGATCGTGAAGGCCCGCGGCGACAAAGACCACCCCACCTCACAAGGCTACGTGTGCGAGAAGTCGCAACGCATGGACTTCTACCAAAACGGCGCGGACCGAATCAGCAGGCCCAAGCGTCGCCGCGCGGACGGAAACTACGAGGACATTGACTGGTCCACCGCAATCCGCGAGATCGCTGACAAACTGGCGGCCATCAAGTCTAGGCACAGCGGAGCCAGCATCCTGTACTACGGCGGCGGCAGTCAGGGCAACCACCTCGGTGGCACCTACGCCGACAGCACGATCAAGGCGCTCGGCATCGTTTACCGCTCCAACGCCCTGGCGCAGGAGAAGACAGGCGAGGCCTGGGTACAGGGAAAAATGATGGGAGCGGGCGTACACAGCGACTTCGAGCACGCGGAGGTCGCCGTCTTTCTCGGCAAGAACCCCTTCCAGTCGCACGGCTTCGCGCGCACCCGGGTGATCCTGCGTGAGATTCAGAAAGACCCCAACCGCTCGCTGATCGTGATCGATCCGCGCCGCAGCGAGACTGCTGAAATGGCGGACTTCCACTTGGCTGTGAAGCCCGGCACGGATGCTTGGTGCTTGGCCGCGCTCGCCGCCATCTTGGTGCAGGACGGGCTGGTCGCCAAGGATTGGCTGACCGAACACACCACCGGCTACCCCCGCGTCGCCGAGGCGCTCCAGCGAATCTCAGTAGCCGAGTACGCCAAGACCTCCGGCATCGAAGTGGACTTGCTGCGCCGTGTGGCCGAGCGCATTGCCCGAGCCAAGAGCGTCTCGATGCTCGAAGACCTTGGCGTGCAAATGAACCGGCACTCGACGCTCAACAGCTACCTCAATCGCCTGGTGTGGCTGTTGACCGGCCACTACGCCCGCCCGGGCACCAACAACGCCTTCGTGCCCTTGTTGAACCTGTCATCCTCCACACGCGCCACCACGGGCAAGTCGAACACCAGCGGACAACCCCGTCCCGGTTCACTCAGCCCCGTGACGGGCGCCAAGGTGATCATGGGCCTGATCCCTTGCAATGTGATCCCGGAGGAAATCCTCACCGACCATCCCAAGCGCTTTCGTGCCATGTTCATCGAGAGCTCCAACCCGGTCCACTCGCTCGCCGACAGCCAGCGCATGCGAGAGGCCCTGCGCGCGCTCGAACTCAGCGTGGTGATCGACGTGGCCATGACCGAGACCGCACGGCAAGCCGACTACGTGCTACCGGCCACCAGCCAGTTCGAGAAGGCGGAAGCCACCTTCTTCAACGTCGAGTTCCCCCGCAACGGCTTCCACCTGCGTCAGCCGCTGTTCGCGCCGCGCGCAGGCACGCTGACCGAAGCAGAGATTCATGCCCGCATCGTCGAGGCCCTTGGTGAGTTGGACGCGCGACAGTACCGATTGCTGCGACGCGCCGCGCGTTGGGGACGCACCGCCTTCGGCCTGGCGTTTGCCTGGAAGGCTGCCCGCGACCCCAAAGTCGCCCGTTATGCGCCTGTCGTGCTTTACCGGACCCTGGGCGAGAGCTTGCCGGAAGGCATGGCGCCTGCCGCATCGCTCTGGGGCCTGAGTCAGATGTTCGTTCGCAAGAACAGGGCGTCCGCAGCGCGTGCTGGCTTCGGCGGCAGCGCGCTGGCCGCCGGCAACAAACTCTTTGACGCCATCCTCAGTCATGCGTCGGGCGTCATCTACTCGGTCAGCGAGTACTCCGAAAGTTGGCGTGCCGTACGCCTTCCGGATAACAAGATCAACCTGCAGATCGACGAGATGCTGACGGAACTGCACAAGCTCGACAACGAGCGCCCGCAACCCGACATCGACTACCCTTTCGTACTCAGCGCCGGCGAGCGCCGCAGCGACACCAGCAACACCTCGATACGAGATGCCAGCTGGCACCGCCGCGGCACTTTCGGCACGCTGCGCATGCACCCGTCCGACGCCCAAGGCTTGGGCTGCGCGGAGGGAGACTGGGTCAGCATCACCACCCGCCGAGGCACGGCGCAGGCGCCGGTCGAATTCGGCGACGATCTGCAACCGGGCCACGTCGCCCTCCCCAATGGCCACGGTCTGAACTACACCGCGGCCAATGGCAGCCCTGTGCACAAGGGCGTGTCGCTCAACGAACTGACTGACACCCAAAGCCGCGACGCTTTCGCCGGTACGCCCTGGCACAAGTACGTGCCGGCACGTTTGGCGCGCGCATCCCAACCCGTCGCTTCTCAGGAGACCGCATGACCCATGTCGTGACCGAAGCCTGCATCCGCTGCAAATACACCGACTGCGTCGACGTCTGTCCGGTGGACTGCTTTCGCGAAGGGCCCAACTTCCTGACCATCGACCCGGATGAATGCATCGACTGCGCCGTGTGCATCCCGGAATGCCCGGTCAACGCCATCCTGCCCGAGGAAGACGTGCCTATGGATCAACGCCACATGGTGGCGCTGAACGCGGAGCTGGCCAAAGCTGGCTGGCCCGTGATCACCAAGCGCAAGGCGCCGCTTCCGGATGCAGACGACTGGAAAGACCGCACTGACAAGCTGCCTGCGCTGATCCGCTGACCCAACCCTCTTGCCCAACCGACAGTCATGAATGCCTTCCTTGAAGAGACCGTCACCAGCGTGCATCACTGGACGGATCGGCTGTTCAGTTTCACGACCACCCGCGACCAGGCTCTGCGTTTCTCCAACGGCCATTTCACGATGATCGGCCTGAGCGGCGAAAGTGGCAAGCCGCTCCTGCGCGCCTACAGCATCGTCAGCGCGAACTATGAAGAACACTTGGAATTCCTCAGCATCAAGGTGCCCGACGGCCCACTGACCTCGAAGCTGCAGCACATCCAGCCGGGCGACAAAATCGTCGTCGGCCGCAAGCCCACAGGCACTTTGCTGATCGACTACCTGCTGCCCGGCAAGAAGCTGTACCTGCTAGGCAGCGGCACCGGCATCGCGCCTTTCTTGAGCATCGTGCGGGACCCCGACACCTACGCGCGATTTGAGAAAGTCATCATCGTCCATGGTGTGCGCGAAGTGGCCGAGCTGGCCTACCAAGACTACTTGACTCACAAACTGCCGCGGCATGAATTCCTCGGCGAGATGGTCAGTCAACAAATGCTGTACTACCCCACCGTCACGCGCGAAGCCTTCAAGCACCAGGGGCGAATCACCACCCTGTTGGAGACCGGTCAATTGACATTCGACCTCGGCCTGCCAGCTCTCGATCCGGCTCAGGACCGCGTCATGATCTGCGGCAGCCCGGGCCTGCTCAAGGAATTGAAGCACATGCTCGACACGCTTGGCTTCAAGGAAGGCAGCACCTCAGCGCCAGGCGACTTCGTGGTCGAGCGCGCTTTCGTCGAGCAGTGAAGTCCACCGCCAACCATACCCAACCCGCAAGGTCCCCCATGTCCGACAAGAAAGCCATCCTCGTCATCGGTGCCGGTGATGCCACTGGCGGTGCGATTGCGCGCCGCTTCGCCCGCGAGGGCTACATCGCCTGCGTGACGCGGCGCTCGGCCGACAAGCTCCAGCCCCTGGTCGAGCAGATCACGGCCGCTGGCGGCCAGGCCCATGGGTTTGGCAGCGATGCGCGCAAGGAGGACGAAATGGTCGGCCTCGTCGAGATGATTGAGCGCGACATCGCCCCCATCGAGGTGGCCGTCTTCAACATCGGTGCCAACGTCCGCTTCGGCATCACCGAGACCACCGCGCGGGTCTACCAGAAGGTGTGGGAGATGGCCTGCTTCGGCGGCTTTCTGATGGGCCGGGAGGCGGCGAAGGTGATGCTGCCACGCGGGCGCGGCACCATCATCTTCACCGGCGCCACGGCCAGCCTGCGTGGGCGCGAAGGCTTTGCGGCGTTTGCGGGTGCCAAACACGCCCTGCGCGCCCTGGCGCAGAGCATGGCCCGCGAACTCTGGCCCCAGGGCATCCATGTTGCGCATCCGGTGATCGACGGTGCGATCGACACCGAGTTCATCCGTACGAATTTTCCGCAGCGCTACGCCCTGAAGGATCAGCAAGGCATCCTGAGCCCGGACGCCATCGCCGAAGCCTACTGGCAGATCCACCAGCAGCCCCGCGACGCCTGGACCCATGAGACCGAACTGCGGCCCTGGACGGAGCCGTGGTGAGCGCAACACCCGACAACCCCCGACAACTC
>CALRVU010000080.1:0-9097 GCA_943371685.1 Bordetella parapertussis
GCTTCAACGACGCTCTGCTGCTTGTTCAGGCGACCCTGAACGGCCTGGGCGTAGCCTGGACCCGGCGCGCGCTCGTGGCGCCATGGCTATCGACCGGTGGGCTACTGCAACTGGCCCAAGAGCCGGAGGCCGCGAGCGAACGTTCGACCTGGTTGGCCTGCCGAGACGAACTGGCCGACGAGCCAGCTGTGCGTCTCTTCGTGGAATGGGTGCTTCATCAAACGATCTGTGGATGAACCATCTCAACTGACTCTGCCTGGCTCGAAGCTGGGCAGGTTTTGCCTTGATAGGGGAGCGGGGCTGGCCCAAGCTGCTTCCATGTGAGTACCGCAGACCGCTGCGTGGATTTGTGGCCCGGGACGATAGGGTGCTGTCGCGTTCTGGCGGTGCGGCGGTTCATGCGCGCTTGTTCGATGGCAGGGGCAGGCGAGACCCGTCGAATTGGAACGGGCATCTGCAGCGCAGCACCGTCCCGGACACCCCAAACCAGAAGTCACCGTGGCAGAAGGGCAGCGCTGCAGCTCGAACCGCCCAGTAGCCGATCCCCGGGACTGCACCAATGCCAATCATGGACAGCGCTGGATGACCCTCGGTGCCTGCTGGCCAGCCAAGCTCCGCCAATGGACCGCATTCCGTCGTGCGCAGCAAGCAGCGAGGCGCAGCGACCAGGGCGGTCGGCAGCATGGTCTGGTTGCAAAGCCGTGCTGCACCCCCCACACCAGCGCCCTGCCCGGCCGATTCGCACCCATCAACATTAGATTACTGTAATAATCTTAGTAATAATTTTCCTGAACAAAAACTGAGCTTGATCGCATTGGAGACTTCCGAGTGGGCGCAACTTCAACAAAATCAAGCACTTACGCCACCCGAATCGGTGCGCATCACTTTGCCCACCTGCGTGCGGTGGCAGAGGGCGTCCCCGTTCCTGAGGCCGCTCGCCGCTATCTGGGCATCGACCACGGGCACCAGGCCGAGGGCGCCCACCGCTGGGTTGTGGAGCAACTGCGTGCAGTGGCCCGGCGGCAAGGTGATCGCGCGTGGCGGCTGATCGGGCTGACGATTCGGGATGCAGACGCAGCGCAGCGCCCTCCCCTCAGCCTCTTCATCGAAGAGCGCGAGCTCGAGGACTGGTCGGAAAGCGAAGCGCTGGCGCTCTACGAAGAAGCACATCCCAGAGACCCGAAGCTGGCTCGACGCGAAAAGCTGCGGCTCAGGCAATTGGCCCTGTTGCGCACGCTTCAAGCAGTGGCCGCCACGGATCCCAGGCCACAGGATCCGATTTCGGCCTGGTTTGAGCCCGGAGTCGCTCGGCGGCTCGAAGGTTCTGGCCTGCTCCTGCTGGCCGACCTGGCAGCATTGATGGCCGCCGGAGGCCATTGGTGGCGCGCCATTCCTGCCATCGGTGCCGTCAAGGCGGCTCGCATTCAGAACTATTTGCTCAGCCTGCTGCCCAATGCACTGGCAGGCCAGCGGCGCGTCTTCCCTGCGCCGCGCGCTAGCCCGTCACAGGACACCGCCCCACGCACGGCACTGCGCCCTGCCCTCCCCTCCCCGGACACTCCGCCCAGGCTGGGCACGGCGGCGCTGACGTCGGCACAGGATGACTCCCAAGCCATCGCAGTCTGGGTGGCTGCGCGGGCGGGCTCACGCGCCACGGCCATCAGCTATAGCCGCGAGGCCTTGCGCCTGCTGCTGTGGCTCACTCACGAGCGCAATGCGGGCTTCCGCACCATGCAGACCGAAGACTGTCTGGCCTACCTGACTTTCCTCGAACACATCCCTGCGGATTGGATCTCGCGCCAGCGCTGTGCGGTGCTGGCCCCTGGATGGGCGCCGTTCCGCGGTCCGCTGACCCTCAGCAGCCGAAGGCAGGCAGTGGTCATCCTGAGGAGCTTTTTCACCTGGTTGGTCGACACCGGTTATCTGCCTCTGCGCAACCCTTGGCTGCTGATCAATCGACGCAGCGGCGACGATGCAGGTCGACATGAACTGGACTCACGCGCTTTCACACCAGAGGCCTGGGATGCGCTGTTGAGGCAACTGGCCACGCAACCCCCCTCCCCTGCCAAGGATCGGATCGAGTTCCTGTTGTCCTTCATCGAGTCAACCGGATTGCGGGCCAGTGAACTCGTCGATGCGCGACTAGGCGCTTTCAGGATGCACAAGTCCAGACTTGCGCTTCAGGTTCAAGGCAAGGGCTCTCGAAACCGCGTCATCGCCGTGCCCGGGCAGGCCAGGCAAGCGTTGGATCGATACCTGAGCACACGCGGCATCAACCACGTGCTGGATGCGCCACCTGATGCCCCCCTCATCGCCAGCACCAAGGATCCACTCGCACCGATAGGCTATCAAACGCTGTACAGCACGATGAAGCGGTGGATTCAGCGTTGTGTGGACAGCAGCAGCCTCCCAGAGAGCGAGAAGCGCATCGCACGCCTGGCTTCTCCGCACTGGCTCCGACACACCTTCGGCACGCGTGCGCTGGAGCGCAAGGCGCCTCTGGAGGTCATTCAGCGTCAACTGGGTCACGCCGACCCAAGAACCACGATGCGTTATGCCAAGGCGCAACTGGAGCGCATGCAAACCGAGATGGATGCAGTGTTCGGCTGACTCAGGCTGCGCGATCGGAAGTGCTTGTCTGTTGAACGGTTCAACAAACAAGCGCCCTGCTCACTCAGCCAGAAAGCGCTCAATGAGTTGCATCAGTTCTTTGCGCTGGCCATCGTTGACAAGCCCTGGCTCGAACCGAATGAGCAGGCGGCCCTTGGCATCGCTGCTCCAGCGCCCCGCCTCCTTGCCTTTGCGTTGGAAGACGCGCACGACAGGTTCCGGGATGGGATTGGCGCTGGGCACCTGAATCAAGCGATCAAAGGCCTGAGCCGCGGACACGGGCTCTCTTGCCTCCCGCAGTGCGCGGGCCCGCGCGACCACGCCCTCAGGGTCACGTTGCAGCGCCTCTGACAGCGGCTGCGCCCAACGAAACTGAATCTCAAGCGGCGTGGGAAAAGCCTGGATCACGGCGTCAGGGAGCCTTGCCAAGGCAACGCTCTTGGACACCAGCGACACATCGACCTTCACAGCTTCGGCCAGTTTTCGCAACGAAGGATAGAGACCCTCATCCAGGGCTTTGCGGTACATGCAGCCCTGCTCCCAGGCACTCAGGTTCTTTCGACCGCGATTCTCGCGCTCCATGGCCTCGAAGAGTTCCTGATCGCTGGCATCTTCGACCAGCGCCTTGACCGGGATTCCCAAGTCGAGGCAAGCGCGATGCCTGCGGTGACCATAGACCAGTTCATATCGCAATGGCCCCGAATCACTGGCCAGAGGCCGGACACGGATCGGCTGCACATTTCCACCCGCAGAGTCGATCTCGTCACGCAGCGCCGCAAAATCGTCGCTGGCGAATGAAGCTTCGTGTCGGTTGGCCCACTTCGAAGGAAGCACGAGCGTGGGATCCAGCGCACGAACCGGTGCTGCACCATCGAACTCCCGCAAGCGCTCGCGCAAGTCGTCCGCCTCCTTGATGGCAGCGCTCTGACTGGACATGAACTGCAACATCGATCCCGGCGCGGTCTTCGGCCGCCCCATGTCGGGGGCCTCGGTGCGTTGCGGCGGGGCAGGCATCAGCGCCGGCGCCTGAATCAAGCCAGCCTTGGCAGCAAGCTTCTTGCTCATCGCTTAGCTCCTGACTTGCTTGTACTCGCTGTTGAACGGTTCAACGCCCCTGCCCTGCCCTGCCCTGCAGCCGCCTTGGCCGCAGACTGCTTGGACCAAACCGCTCGGATGGAACCATCGATGTGCCCCACAAAGGAATCATAGGCATCACGAGCCCGTTTGAAGGTTCTTGCAGATCCGTCGTAGCGCGCCACGTCGTAGACCGTTCCAAACTCCGCCGCGGTCACACCAGTCACAGCCGTCTTCGGAATCTCGACCGGCAACACCTTCTCGGCATAGGTCTGACCGATCCATTGCCGCACGATGTTGCTGGCCGCGTCAGCGGAGTCCACCCGAGCCAACAACACGTGAATGAAATCGAACTCCTTCGTCAATCCCCGCTTGGTCAGCAACTCAGTCGTCAGGTCTGAAAACAAGCTCCAGAACTGGGACGCTGACGCAAAGTCCAGCGCATTGGGAGGCAGCGGCATGATGATGCCGTTGGACGCCATGAAAGCGTTGATCGTGGTGTAGGACAACGATGGCGGTGTATCGATGATGATGACATCGTACTCATCACGCACATCGTCAATGCCCAGATCGAGCACGCGCCAGAACTCGAAGCCGGGCTCCTGTGTTTGCCGGGCTGGCAACGCGAACTCAGCACCGAAAAGAACAGGGGCGGCGGCGACCAGGTCGATGCCGTCCCAGTAGGTGGAACGGATCGCATAGCGGATGGACGTCTCCGTGCCCATGGCCAAAGGCAGGATCGTGTCGTTCTCATCCACCTCGGTATCTGGGAGGATGCCGAACAGGGTTGTCAGCGATCCCTGCGGGTCGGTGTCGATGACCAGCACACGATGGCCCAGCAGTGACAAACCTTGGGCCAGCGTGACCGCCGTGGTGGTTTTGCTCACACCCCCCTTGAAGTTGCCAATGCTGATGGTGATGGCCTCAGCACCTGCCGGCCTCAACAGCTCCTTGCGGTACTCACGGATCCAGGTGCGAGCTTCCAGCAGACTGAACTCGCGCCGACTGCCGGCCGTGTTGAGCTGCCCACTGGGCAGATCACCTTTGGTCAAGCGATGACTGAGCGAACCCTTCTCGATGCCGCATTGCGCAGCCAGCTGGCTCAGGTTGAAAATGGGTGGCGTCTTGCGCGCGGTGGGCGCGAGCATGGCGGAACGGATCTGGCCCATCATGGCCACCGCTCGCTCAGCCTGCTCTGCAATGTCGGCCAAGGTGATGCTTCGGCTTGCTGTTAAATTGATGCGGTCCAACGAATACCTCCTGACACGCGCCATTTGTCGGTTTGACACTGAAGCGCGCAACTAACGCTATTCTGTCAAACAGTGAGCAACAAGGAAAGAACTTGTTTTTCGTTCTCTTGATGTTGAACCGTTCAACACGCAGTCTTCCTTGGGTTCATCCTTCAAGGCACCCTCCTTTGGATCAACTTCAATCTCTCTAAACCCTTTAATACCTTTAAGGGCGAGAAAAGTGTTCTGTACCAAGGGCTTGGATCATTCTGAGTGAGAGTTTTCAGGATGATCCGGAGACTGAACGGGACTCCAGGTGCGTGGATGCAGGACCAGCAGGCGAGACATCGGGACAGAAAGTGAGCCCCTTCGGGAAAAGCCCGTGAGATCGAGTTCGCACGGCTCTGATTCGATGGGTGTCGTCACCGGATCGCTCTCCTGCGGCCTCAGGTGAGTGTTTACAGGAGCGCTTCGGCCCCGCACGATTCTCAGAGGGCGCAGAGCTTCCCCCAAGCGCCTGTCCAGCGCCGTGCCGTGCAACTGCCGCAGCGGATGCTGCGAACCTTGAATCAGATGCGAGTTTTCGGGAGCTGTTTCCGTCAACCGGCTCCCGAAAACCCTCCGCTAGGTCTGCATGGGGCTTCTGCGCCAGTTCCAAGCAAGCCTGCCTCGCTGCCTGGTCTCAGACTCCTGAAAAGTCTCACTTCAGCGATTTCTCGAAGCGTGTGTCGGTCCGGCCGGAGTCTGAGTCGAGGGGCTGCTCGAAGTGATTCGATGGCAGCGCACCTCATGCGGTGCCTGTCGTTCGCCTCAACTCAAGCCGCTGGCGACATGTGAGTCCTGCATTCACATCTGCGGTAGCATTCTCCCCATGGATTCCAAAGCGCCGCCCTCGCCTCGCCGCAGCCGCCGTCCGAGCACCGAGTCGGCCCCGGCAGTGGCCGCGCTGCCGCGCACCGCGTCCGTTCCCCCGCTGCGCAAGCCGGTCAACACGCTGGCGATCGTGCCGAAGTCGGCGCGCATTACCTCGCTCGGGCGCAAGGCCTACAACGTGCTGCTGTATGAGGCGCAGGAGCAGGGACTGGACAAGGAAATCTTCCGGGCACCGCTGGAGCGCGTCGTGCGAGGTGTCGACTTCGATTCCAACGATCACGCCCTGATCAAGAAGCATCTGCGGGCCATGGTGTCGACCACAGTCGAGTGGCAATCCCCGACCACCGGCGAGGGCGCGGCCTGGAACGTTTCGGGTTTGCTGGCCCATGCGCGCATCGCCAAGGAGCGCGGCCAGGTCTGGGTCGAATGGTCGTATGCGGTGAACCTCAAGCAGGAACTGCTCGAGCCCACCGTGTTTGCCCGCCTGAAGCTGGAGGTCATCAGCCAGCTGCGCTCACATGCCGGCATTGCGCTCTACGAGATCTGCACGCGTTACAAGGACGTGGCGCGAACCTCCCGGCAACACTGGCGCTGGTGGCGGCCCGTGCTGAGCGGACAACCTGAGTCCGACCGGACCGCACGGCTCGAGTACCGCATCTTCAAGCGTGACACCCTCAAGCCAGCGATCGCCGAAGTCTGCAGCATCACCGATCTGGAGGTGGAGTTGCTCGAGCACAAGGAAGGGCGCTTCATCGGCGACATCCAGTTCCTGATCCGGCCGAAGAAGCAACCCGCACTGCCGCTGCACCATGCACCCGAGCCTGTCGATCTGACCTTGGTGGCCCGGGCGGCCGAACTCGGCATCGACGATGAGAAGGCGGAGGGCCTGATCCAGAGCTTCGGCTCTGACGCTGTCGCGTCGGGCTTGACGGTATTGTCCCAGCGGCAGGCCACGGCATTTCCAGCGCCGCTGCGTGATCCCTTTCGCTATCTGCGTTCACTCATGCCCGGCGAGGTGGATCGCGCCGAGGCGCGCGCGGCCGAGATCCAGGCACGTGCCGATCCCCGCAGCCCGGAGAGCCGAGAGGCGCAAGCCAAGCGCCAGGCGCGCTGGGCCGAGGAATGGATACGTCGGCGTCGTGACCAGGTTGCGGACAGCATCGCCGCCATGTCTGACGAGGCTCAGGCGACCTTGACGACTGACCTTCTGCAAGACATGGAGCGCCGCGCGGTGCATCCGTCCATCCGCAAGCGTTTGCAGAACAGTGGCTGGCAACACCCCATGGTGCTCTCGGAGATGGTGCGGTACTTTGCGCTGGGCACGCTGGGTGAACGCTGGGATCAGCCCACGCCCGAACAGTTGCTTCAGATCGCCGCTGAACTCGGCGATCTGGCCTGAGGGCAGGGTGGCGCTCGCTCGGGGCCGCCGTGTCACACTCGCTCATCATGTCTGAAGACCAACTGACCCCTGTGCCCGCCAGTTTTCTGGCCCTGCATTTCGCGCCCGGCCAGCGTGTGCGCGACGCCGACGGCAGCCTGAGGGCCCGCTATGAGCTGTGCGAGGACCTGGCCTGCTATCTCGTCAACAGTGCCCAAGGCTTGCATCATGACGATGGTTTGACCGAGGACGACGTGCTGGGACGCTGTCTCCTGGGCCTGCGTCAGCCCGCCGCCGAACTCCGCGAGGGAGAGGCCGACTGGGTGGTGACGCGGCTGGCTGAGCTGCTGAGCTGGCCTCCGCTGCCCGCATCTCCCCTGGACTGACCTGCCGCACCCGTCTGGGCTACCATGCGTGATGCTGCGCACAGGGCATGGCTCACCAAGGAGTGTCATGCCCGGTTACCAGGTCGTGGACGAAACCATCGAGATCGCCGGCGTGGCCGGCTTGACCATCCGCCGCTTGAAAGACAAGCAGCAATACGCCGATCCCCAGGGCCGGGCTGAGGCTCAGGGCATCTCGTCGGCCGCCTGGCCCCTGTTCGGCCTGCTCTGGCCCTCGGGTTTCGAATTGGCCGCAGCGCTGGCTCGCCGGCCTGTGCTGGCCGATGAACAGATTCTCGAGTTGGGCTGTGGCCTGGCGCTGGCCAGCCTGGTCGGCCACCGCAGGGGCTCCCGTGTCACCGCCAGTGATTGCCATCCCTTGGCGCGACGCTTTCTCGAGACCAATCTCCAACTCAATGACCTGCCACCGATGCGCTACCGGCATGGCCACTGGGCGGAGCGGCAGGAAGAGCAGGGCGATGCCGCACTGACCGAGGGACAGGACGGCCGGCTGTGCGCCGGTGTCCAGGGTCGATTCAACCTGATCATCGGCAGCGATGTGCTGTATGAGCGTGACGATCTGGGGCAGCTGCCTGGCTTCATCGCTCACCACGCCAGCGCCACCGGTGAGGTCCTGATCGTGGACCCGAATCGGGGCAACCGCTCACCGTTTCACCGTCGCATGGCAGCCCTGGGCTACCAGATGGATGAGACCCGGCTCGGCGAACTCGTCGGGCCGGTGGGCGCCTATCGAGGTCGGCTGTTCCACTACCAGCGGGCTGGCTGAGGGCAGGGCTTTCCTGCCAGTGGCGGGCCTGACGCTGATACCCTTGGCGTTTTGTTCAACCCGAGCTGAATCACATGTCCCTGCATCGCCTTCGTCGCCCATTGTGGTCGCTGGTCCCGGTACTTCTGTGCGCGGGCGGCAGCGCACAGGCCCAGGGATTTGACTCCGTTCGGCTCTACGGCGTGCGTGCCGCTCAAGATGGTGGCACCGTGGGCCTCGGCCTCATCAACAGCCGGGCCTACCTGGGGTCGGACGAGCGCCGCACCATGGTCCGACCCTTGATTGACTACCAATGGCGCAACGGCTGGTTTGCAGGCACGGCCAACGGCATCGGCTTTGATTTCGCGGAACAGCCCGGACGCCACTTCGGCCTGCGCTTGACGGCAGATTTCGGACGCGATGAGTCGCGCTCCGAGGCGCTGCGCGGACTGGGCGATGTCCCGCTGCGGCCTGAGCTGGGTGGCTACTTCAACCTGGCCGTCACGCGCGGCCTGGTTCTGACCTCTTCACTTCGATTCGGTGCCGGTGAAGACCGGGACGGCGCGCAGCTCGATCTCGGTGCCGTCAGCGGCATGCCCTTGTCGCCGACCGTGCGGTTCAGCGTCAGCGCGGGCCTCACCTGGGTGAACTCGGCGCTGTCGCAGACCTATTTCGGGGTGAGCCCCGAGCAATCGGTGGCCAGTGGTCTGGCACCGTACAGCGCTGGCAGCGGTCTGCGCGATGCTCGCCTCAGCACGGCCGTGGTGTGGGGCGTTGCGCCTCG
>CALRVU010000081.1:0-8889 GCA_943371685.1 Bordetella parapertussis
CCAGTCCAGCCATTTGGGCATGCCGGCCACGTCGAGCACGCGAATCAAACCGCAGCCGATCTCCGTCTGGCAGACGTGGGCCGAGACAAAGCTGATGCCCATGCCGGCCAGCACGGCCTGGCGAATGGTCTCAGGGCCTTGCAGCTCGATGCCGGCCTGCACCTGCAAGCCCTGCACCTGCAGCAGATGCTCCAGAAACTGCCGTGTGGCCGAGCCGGGCTCACGAAACAGGAATGGCTCGTCGCGCAGGTCAGACCACTGCAGGCCGGACTGAGCGGCCAGCGGATGATCGGCCGCTGCCACCAGCACATGCGGGTTCCGGGCAAAGGCCTCGGCCTCAACCTCGGCATGGGCCGGCGGATAGCCGCCGATCACCAGATCCACCTTGTGCTCGGCCAGCTGCTGCAGCAGCGCATCGCGGTTGGCGATGCTGAGCTTGACCCGGACTTGCGGGTAGCGCTCGCGAAAGGCCGTCAGCAGGCCCGGCGCAAAGTACTGGGCCGGCGACACCACACCCAGGTGGATCTGACCCTTGAACTGGCCTTCCAGAGAACTCATGGCATCGGCCGCCACATCGACCTGGGCCAGGATGGCGCGGGCGTGACGCAGCAGCTCGCGGCCGCCGTCGGTCAGCTGGATCGGCCGGGCGTGGGTGTCGAACAGCTTCAGCCCGACTTCTTCCTCCAGGCTGCGGATCTGCTGCGAGACCGCCGACTGGGTCATGTCCAGCAGCTCAGCGCCACGCGAAAAGCTGCTGGACGAGGCGGCTGCCTCGAACACCCGCAGGCTTCGCAACGTCAGCTCACGCATGCTGACGCAAGAAGTCGGCAATCAGGCCGCTGACGGTTTCATCGGCGGTGCCGATGCTGTGGCCGCCCGAGAAGTGGTTGTGCTCTGCCAAGCAATGCAGCTCAGGTGCAAAACCATGGCGGCTGACCAGTCGGGCAAACAGCTCACCGGCCTGCACCTGCATCTGCAACAGGTCGCGCTGGGCCAGGGTGATGAGCAGCGGCAGCGGTGCGGCATCCACCTGGTCCACGATGCTGGCGGCATCCCAGGCGGCCGGGTCGCTGCCGAAGTAGGCCTCGTTGCGCGGGTCAGGCGTGGCCGTGCCGAACTGGGCTCGGGCCAGGCCCTCCAACCGGGCGTTGTAGGGGCCGGACATCAGCACCGCGCCGGCAATCTGCCAGTCGACCGGCTGAAAACGTCGCAGCAGGGTGGCCGCGGCCACATGGGCCGCACCGGCAGACTCACCCGCCAGCACGCAGCGGCGCGGGTCAGCGCCCAGCGCAGCCGCATGTTCTTGCACCCAGCGCCACACCGCCACCACGTCTTCGGGCCCGCTCGGCCACGGGCTCTCGGGTGCCAGGCGGTAGTTGGGCACGATGGTCAACACGCCCTGCCGCGCAAAGTGCCAGCCCATGTTGGCCCGAGCCCGCTTGTCGCCGCGGATGAAACCGCCACCGTGCAACATGACCAGCACCGGCAAGGCACGGCCATCAGCCGATGCGGCCTGTGGTTGGTAGACATCCAGCACCTGGCGCGGGTGGGGGCCGTAGGATTGGTCAGCCCCCAGTTGCACGCCATCCTTCGCCTGATCGACAAGCAGCGGCTCGTAAAAGGCCTGGACCTGCGGCAGGTTAAAGCCCGCTCCCATGGCGCGCAGCGCATCGGCATGGGCCGTGGGCACGGTGCGCTCTGTCATGCGCGGGCCTCAGGCTGTTTGTGGAACTTGCCGTCCTTCATGATGGCCTTGAGCATGTGCTTGTTCTGCAGGATGGCCACATTCTCGGTCGGGTCGCCGGCCACCAGCAGCAGGTCAGCGAGGAATCCTTCGCGCAACAGTCCCAGCTCCTCACCCATGCCCATGATCTGGCCCCCCAGCTGAGTGGCGGCTTGCAATGCCTCGGCCGGGGTGTAGCCGAAGTGGCGCACCCACAGCTCCAGGTCCCAGGCATTGCGGCCATTGGGATTGAAGGGGAAACCATAGTCGCCACCCGGCAGCAGGCGCACGCCGCGCCGGCGCAGCTCGGGCACCAGGGCTTTCTGACGAGCCAGCACGATCTCGGCGTCCTGCTTCATGTGGGTCATGTCGAAATGCGGCGGCGGTGCAGCGTCGAGCGTGGCCTGGATGATGCCGATGGAGGGCGCGACGAAGATCTCGTCCTTGTGCGCCTCCAGCAGGTCCAGCGCCTCTTCGTCGGCATAGGTGCAGTGGTAGAGCACCCGGAAGCCCGCCTTGACGCCGAGCTTGACGGCCTCGGCCGCATGAGCATGTCCGGTCAACCACAGGTCGCTTTCGCGGGCGGCCTCGCCAGCGGCCATCAGCTCTTCCTCGGTGTAGAGCAACTGCTGCGAGGCACCGGGCTTGAGTGCGCTCTCCCCCGAGATCAGGAACTTGACCGCCTTGGCACCGATGGTCTTGCAGCCCTTGACGAAGGCCGCCACATTGGCCGGTCCGGCACCGTGCTCATCGACCTTGCCAGGGTCCAGCGCGCCGTCGTTCGGCGGCTCGCGCTCCACCGACGAGGCGATCAGGCGCGGGCCGGGCATGCCGCCGCTGTCAATCTGCTTCTTCAGGCTGATCTCCAGCGTCTTGCTCAGCGCACCGGCCGAGTAGCAACTGGTGAAGCCGTGGTCAAGCAGGATGCGGGCATTGCGGGCGGCCGTCAGCGCCAGCTCCTCAGGCGGCAAATGCATGCCAGGCACGAACTGCTCGACGCTGGTGGGCCAGGTCAGGTGGGCATGGGCTTCGGTCAGGCCAGGCATCAGTGTGCCCCCCAGGCCGTCGATCACCCGAGCGCCTTCGCGCGGGACGCTGGCGCCGTCGCGGGCAATGGCGCTGATGCGGTTGCCGTCAACGCGCAGCTCGGCGGCAAAGGGCGGGCTGCCGGTGCCGTCGAACAGGCGGACGTTGGTGAACACCACGGCTTGGGTTGCGGTCATGGTTGAAATCCTCAATGCTGTGATGGTGATGCCTCAGGCCAGCGCGGCCTCGGCTTGAACGGCCGCTTGGCTGCTGGGCGAGGCGGCCAGGCGCTCGGCGAAACGGCCCAGCTGCGGAAAAGGCGCGGCGTCGAGGCCGCTGAGCAGCGCTCGCGCCCAGACCCAGCCCAGCGCCACGTCGGCGATGCGGTCACGTGCGCCGTCCAGCCAGGGCATCTGGCTCAGCTGGTCCTCGGCAACCTGAAGTTGCTGGGCCAGCTCGGACAGTGCTGCGACCCGCAGCTGCTCGTGGGTGGAAGGGTCGGGGTGGATGCGTTGCGGCATGCGAGCCCGGTAGATCAGGGGGTGCAAGCCGGCGCTGGCAAAAGCCAGCCAGCTCAGCGCCTGTGCGCGGGCCCAGGGCTCATCCAACGGCGGAAGCAGGCCGGCCTCAGGATGCTGCGCATCCAGCCAGCAGCAGATGGCCACGGTCTCGCTCAGCGCGCCCTGCGGCGTCTGCAGCAATGGCACCTTGCCCTTGGGATTGAGGGCCAGATAGGTGGGCTGGCGCTGCTCGCCCCGCGCAAGGGCCAGTGCCTGCAGCCGAAAGGGCAGACCGCAGCGCAGCAGGGCCACATGACTGATGCGCGAGCAAGCCCCGGGCGCCACCCACAGCACCAGGGACTCCGAAGCGGTGGTGGTGCTCATTCAGGCAGCACACCGATCTCGCGCGTGGCCTCGGCCCACCGCTTGTGCTCACTGCGCAGCCAGTCGCCCACCTGGACCGGGCTCATGCCACCGGCCGCCAGCGGGCCGATGGCGGCGATGCGATCAGCCAGGTCCTTGTCGGCCAGCAAGGCGTTGATGTCGCGGTTGGCGCGCTGCACCACCGCATCGGCAGTACCGGTGGGGGCCACCAACGCAAACCAGCCGGCCATGTCGAAACCCGGCAGGGTCTCAGCCACGGCGGGCACCGCCTCGAAGCCGGGCACGCGCTGGGCCGTGGTGACGGCCAAGAGCCGCAACCGGCCCTGGCGCACCAGGGTGGCGGTCGAGGCCAAGTCAGCCACCAGCACATCGACATGGCCGCCCATCGTGTCCTGCATGCCCACGCCCACCGAGGCATAGGAGGCGATGTTCAGGTCGAGCTTGAGGCGCGCCGCCAACAAGCGGGCGATCATGCCGCCGAAGGTGCGCGGGCCTTCAGTGGCAACCTTCAGCTCGCCCGGCTTGGCCCGGGCCCGCTGCACCAGATCAGCCAGCGTCCGCAGGGGCGAGTTCGTGTCCACCAGCACCGCGAACGGACTGCGTGCAATGAAGGCCACGGGCACGAAGTCTTTCTGGGGCTCATAGGGCAGTTGCTTGAACAGGTAGGTGTTGGTGACCAGCGCCGCCGTGGTGGCGAAGTAGAAGTGGTGGCCGTCCGCCGGGGAGCGGGCCGCCGCCTGGGCGCCGATGGTGTTCTGGCCACCGGGCTTGTTGTCGACGACGAGGGCCTGGCCCCAGAGTTTGGCCAGGCGCTCGGTGAGCAGCCGGGCGACGTTGTCAGGGCCGGATCCGGCCGGCTGCGACAGCACCCAGCGGACGGGCTTCTCAGGCCAGGTCTGGGCGCGGGCCCAGGGGCTGGTGGCCAAGGCGGCACTGGCCAAGGCCAGGTTGAAGTGTCGACGTTGCATGCGTTTGTCTCCAGAAGGAACGCGGGGGTGGTCTGCGGGGGTGATGGGCGTCGGGGGCCGGCTCTGTGGCTGGTTGGATGATCCCTGACGCCCCGACGCAGATTGGGGTCAATGCAGGGCTTGCGCGGCTTGTTGCAACAGCGCGGCCAGGCCAGCAGCGTCGCTGGCCGTGCCGTAGACGTAGTGGTCAGGGCGCAGCAAGGCCGCACGGCACTGGTGGCGGTCCAGCCAGGCGGCCATCACACCGTCGGCTTCGGCGTCGCCCGGGTTGCCGCCCAGCCGCCAGCTGCGCAGGCCATGACGGTCCGTCCAGGCGACCAAGGCATCAGCCTCTGGCGCCGGTGCGTCGGCCGACAGGATCAGCCGCCAGCCGCGGCCCAGGCGCTCGTCCATGCGCACGCGATCCGCCCCGCCAGCCCCCTCACCCTGCGCGCAGCGCAACCAGGGCTGGGGTGCCAGGGTGCCGCGGGCGCTGCTGTCTTGAGCGGCCAGCAGGCCGTGCTCCAGGCGCGGCAGCACATCCTGGCGCGGCGTGTCCTTGACCACGCCGCCGCAGTCGGCCAGCATCTTGGCGTCGCGGGCCCGGGCGCGGTCCACATCGCGCTCGCAGATCACGGCGCCCACGGCCTTGATGCGGGTGGTCAGCTCGCGCACATGGGCGCCGCGCTCGGTGCCGTAGCTGTCGAGCAGCGCCTCGGCGGCGGCGCCCTGCACCTCGCCGCGCAGCACGCTGGCCAGCTTCCAGCTGAGGTTGGCCACATCGCGCACGCCCTGGCACATGCCCTGACCCAGAAAGGGCGGCTGCATGTGGGCGGCGTCGCCAGCCACAAAGACCCGGCCCTCGCGCCAGCGCTCGGCCACCAGCGCATGGAAGCGGTAGCTGGACTGGCGCCAGAGCGTGCCGTCTGCCGGCGTGAGCCAGCGCGACAGCAGCGCCCAGGTGGCTTCGTCGGTGGTCACCTGCTGCGGATCCTCACCGGCCTTCAGCGAGATCTCCCAGCGGCGGTGGTTGCCCGGGCCGATGACGAAGGTGCAGGGCCGCTCGGGCTCGCAATACTGCACGCTGGTCTTGGGCAGCTTGACCAGGCCGTGCTCATTGACGCGCACATCCACCACCAGCCAGGGCTCGTCAAAGTCCAGGTCGACCAGGTTGATGCCCAAAGCGCCACGCACGCCACTGCTGCCGCCGTCGCAGGCAACCGCATAGCGGGCTCGAATCCGTCGCGATTGACCGGCAGCGTCGCTCACGTCCAGCCAAACGCCGTCGTCGTCCTGCTCCAGGCGATTGACGGTCGTCGACAAAGCCACCTCCACCTGAGGCATGGCCGCCACGGCTGCCCGCAGCGCACGCTCGACCGGGGGCTGGCTGAACACCACCGACGGCACATGGGCCTGCGGGAAGGGCTCAGCGACCATGGTCATGCGGCGGATCAGCTGGCCGTCAACGCCGAAAAACTCGGACGGCGTGAAGGGCTCGCAGAATGGCTCGATGGCATCCAGCAAGCCCAGTTGCTGGAACACCCGCATGATCTCGTGGTCCAGCGCGATGGCACGCGGGATCTCGTAGACATCAGGCAGGCGGTCGGCCACCCAGACCTTCAGGCCCGCCTGGCCCAGCAGGGCCGCAGCCGTCGCGCCCGCCGGCCCGAAGCCCACGATGGCCACATCGTGAATGTCAGCCCCTCGTCCGCCGGATACGGCGTCCGGTCCCCCGAGGGGATGCGGGGCCGCTTGGGAGCGGCCCGGCGCTGGCCCCGCCTGGTTCTTCGTCGAGGTCATGTCACACCTCTTTGCGGATGGGGTTGACCAGGGTGCCGATGCGCTCGATCTCGATCTCGATCGTGTCCCCGTCCTTCATCCACACGGGCGGGGTGCGGGCTTGGCCTACGCCGGCGGGCGTGCCCATGACGATCACGTCGCCCGGCTCCAGCGTCATGCAGGCCGACAGCAGAGAGATGGTCTCGGCCACGCCCCAGATCATGTCGGTGGTGTTGGCGTCCTGCATGACCTGGCCGTTCAGCCGGCTCTGGATGCGCAGGCCGGTGGCGCCAGGCGCCAGCTCGTCGGCGGTGACCAGCACCGGACCGAAGCCGCCGGTGCCGTCAAAGTTCTTGCCAATGGTCCATTGCGGCGTGCGCTTCTGGTAGTCGCGCACCGACATGTCATTGAAGCAGGTGTAGCCGAAGACGTATTGCAGGGCATCGGCCTGGCTGGTGTGGCGGGGCACGGTGCGGCCAATGACCAGGGCCAGCTCGGCTTCGTAGTCGAACTTCTCGGACACCTTGGGCAGGATGCCGGGGGCGCCATGACCCATCAGCGAGCTCTTGCCGCGGTAGAAGAACCAGGGGTACTCGGGCTTGTCACGGCCACCTTCCTTGGCATGGTCAAAGTAGTTCAGGCCCAGGCAGATGACCTTGCCGGGCTCGGGCACCAGTGGTGCCAGCGTCAGGCTGGCCAGCGGCAGCCGGGGTGCGGCAGAAGCCAGCGCGGCCCGGCCGGCGGCTTGCAGGTCATGGCCTGCCGTCAACTCGGCGCGCAGATCGGCCGCCAGGGCAAGGACCTCGCTCTCGCCATCAAGCACGCCCAGGCAGGGTTGTCCGTCTTGCAGGTAGGTGGTGAAACGCATGGGATGTCTCCAGGAAAAAAGTGACGAAGCTTCAGAGGGCGGGGCTGAAGAAGACGGCGCGCTGCGCGGCCTTCAGCTCAGGGGTGGGCGAGATGGCGATGCCCCACTGGTCGATGCGGCCGGGTGGCCAGGTCCAGTCGGCAGGGCCACCGGGCTGGTAGCTGTCGTCGATCTGCTCGACCTCGGCCGTGTACTCGATGACGATGCCGAAGGGGTCGACAAAGTAGTTGAAGGCGTTGTCGCCGGGGCCGTGGCGGCCGGGGCCCCACTGGATGCCGTGGCCGGCGTCCTTCATTCGCCCACCACCACGCATCACGTCGTTGAGCGTGGGCATGACAAAGGCAATGTGATTGAGCGCGTCGTTGTCGGTGTCGCCCAGGGCGATGGAGTGGTGGTCGGCATCGCAGTTCATGAAGGCCATGATCTTGGTGCGATCCGCCAGCACAAAACCCAGCGCCTGCTCCATGAAGGCCCGCGTGGCCTCCACCGCATGGCTGTTGAGCACCGCATGGGCCAGACGCTGCGGCTGGTCGGCCGGCGCGGGCTCGTCGGCGACGCGGAGGATGTCACCGAAGACGATCTCGAAACGACGGCCATCGGCATCGCGGATCAGCACACGCTGGCCGCCGGCCGGATCGAGCGCCGGCCCCGGGTACTGCTCCACCACACCACCGGCGGCAAGCGTCGCGGCAGCCACGGCGGCGAGCGCCTCGGCGCTGCGGGCGCGCAGCGTGACCAGCCGCAGCTGCGGTGTGCCGGGCGCCGCGTGCAGGGCCAGCAGGTGATGGTCGGAGCCGCTGCCACGCAGGTAGATCACGCCATCGGCGCGGTCCGCCACGCTCAAGTGCCAGACCTGGGTGTAAAAGGTCTCGGCCGCGGCCAGGTCGGGCACGGTCAGGGCGACGCTGCGCAGCGCCGCGATCCAGGGGGATTTCATGCAGTCTCCTTGTGCAGCGCGGTGGCCCGAGGGCCGAGAAAGCGCTGCGCGTTGCCAAAAGCGAGCGCCTGGGCCGTGGCGGCGTCCAGCCCGGCCTCGGCCAGCCGCTCCAGCGGCCGGCGCTCGTGAAAGTTGAAGGGGTAGTCGCTGCCCAGCATCAGCTGCGAGGCGCCAAAGGTCTGCACCAGGTGGCGCAGCGTGGGTGCGTCAAAGACCAGCGTGTCGAAGAAGAGCTGGCGCGCCTGCTCGGTGGGCGAGTGACTCACCGCGTCTTTGAGCGCCGCAAACACTTGCCAGCCCTGCTGCAGGCGCGGCAGCAACAGGGCCAGCGTGCCACCGCCGTGGCTGAAGGCGATGCGCAAGCCCGGGCAGGCCTGCAGCAGGTTGGCAGTAATCACGCTGGCCGCCGCCAGGCCCACATCGGTCGGGTAGGCCAACACCTGCTGCAGCGGCGCGGGGCCAACCAGGCGATCCATGCCCGCAGGCTTGAGGGCATGGACGAAGACCGGCACATCCAGCGCCACGCACGCCTGGAAAAAGGGCAGGAAGCGCGGATCGCCGATGGCCACGCCATTGACATTGCTGCCGATCTCGACGCCCACCAGCCCCAGCACTTCCACCGCATGGCGCAGCTCGGCGATGGCGGCGTCCAGGTCTTGCAGCGGCACGGCGGCCAGGCCCAGCAAGCGGCCCTCGACCTCACCCACCATGGCGGCGGTCTGCTC